>JBFKNO010000141.1:0-7300 GCA_041629275.1 Nitrospiraceae bacterium | reverse complement strand
GAGATGCTGCGGCTACAGACCGGGTTGTCCGTGTAGCGGCGCCATCTGATGGCGCCTCCGGAGGCAGCCTGACCTGCTGCAGCTACGACACCACGGTGAAGCGCATGGTCCCGACCAGACTGTAGCCGGTGACCTGGTAGCCGACGTGGATCTCGACCTTGTACTTGCCCGGCTTCCAGCCGCCTGGGGGTGGAAATAACTGCAGATATCCGCTGTTGTCCTCGAGGTGGAGCTGGACCGCATCCTCGGCGACCAACTCGGTGGACGCCAGCCCCTCGACGTCCTCCGGGTAGCACCGCCCGTTGACCTGAAAGGTGGCGTAATGCTCGTGCACGCTGAACACGACATAGACGGCCGGCGATTCGGCGCGAAATTGCTCGGTGGGATTGACGGGTACGAAATCGTAGGTGCGGCGGAAGCCCATCTCCTGGTCGAAGCTCTCGGCCGTGTGAATCGTATGGAAGATTCCTTTTGGAGGGGCATCGAAATCGTAGCCGCCGTCCTGCCCGTTGTTCTGGAACTCCCAGACCGGAACGTTCTTGGTCAAGGGCGGGCGTTCAGCGAAGGCCTCGCTGGCAAGAAATGCCCCGGCCACTGTCGCCACGACCAGGGGGAAGCGTACCGTTGCAAACGGGCGGAGGCGGCTAGTTACCGATAACATGCACATCCTGGTACACCCCTGCCAAACTGCCTGTCAAGACGCACCATGTGGCTCCGCCATCGGGTGGCGCCTTACTCTGTGTCGCTGCGCCATCTCATGGCGCCTCCGGAGGCAGCATGAGATGCTGCCGCTACAGAAGGCCAGGCTCGTGTGGCGGTGCCATCTGATAGCGCCTGTCTCTGTGTAGCGGCGCCATCTGATGGCGCCTCCGGAGGCAGCATAAGATGCTGCAGCTACAGATTTACGTGCTCCGTGCGGCGGCGGAATGCTGCAGCGTGTCGCGGCGCCATCTCATGGCGCCAGGGTCATGAGCCATGAGGGTGTCAGGTCACGTTGCAGGAGGTCAGGGGCCTTTGCTAGAATGCACCGCTTCTTTAAATATTTGAAAGCATTCACCATTTAGCGCTTTAGGTGACACAGCCATGACGACCCTGACAGATCCAGATGCCCTCCCTCAATTGATCGGCGACTACCTGCCGGCCGACCAGTGGCAGGTGCACATCAACAAGATCTTCTATGCGCTCCGTGGGAACCAGCTCCGGGACCTCTATCAGACCTTTGCCTCCGCCGACCATCGGCTGGCCCACGCCCTCGCTGCGCACTATCACAAACAGGTCGTGGAGCGGGACAGGAGGTCGGTGGGAAGCGGCAAGGGGGCCTCGCCATCCGGCTCGTCCCATACCCCTCACTCCTCACCCCTCACTCCTCACCCGCTTGTGATCCACGAATGGGGCTGCGGCAACGGGAACCTGGCCGCCTGTTTTCTGAGCCACCTCGAGGCGATCGACGGCGAGGGGCTCGTCTATCCCCGCGTCCGGTATGTCCTGGTCGACTTTCACGCCGGCAGCCTGGAGGTGGCCAGGGCGCATCCCGAGCTCGCCCGCCATCTCGATCGCGTGGAGACGTTGTGCGCGGACGTCACGAATCTCACCGAGGTCTCCGGAGGGAGCGTGGACCGGATCATCTGCAACGAGCTGTGGAACGACCTTAGCACGAAGCTCATGCTTCGGATGGATGCGGAATTCGAGGAGGAGTTCATCCGCCCCAATCTCCGGGAGACGCGCTACGCGGAGATTCCGGACTGGTCCCGCTTCGTCCGGGCCTTCGAGGCCGGGGACAGCAACGTGCTGCGCGAGTTCCACCCGTTCCTCGACGACATCGTCTGGGAGAAGGAATACCGCAAGGTGGAGTGGAAGGATGTGCCGTTCCGGAAGACCATGACCGAGCTCCTGAAGACCCTCGATGAGCAGGTGCTGGTCCCCGTCAACGTCGGCGCGGCGCAGACCATCAAGCAAGCGACGCGCCTGCTCAGGCCCGACGCGATCGGCTTCAGCAGCTTCGATGCGGGGGTCGTGTCACGCGAGGTGTTGAACGATCCCGACAAACCCTGCTACGGGCAGTACGGGGGCCAGTTCAACTTTGTCGTCAACTTCCCGCTGCTGGAGGCGGTGGCGACCTATGTGGGGGCGGTGGCGGTCGAGACGGAGCCGCAGAAAGAGTTCATCGGTCGCGCGCTGGGGACGAACGTCGTGAGCCTCATGGACCTGTTGGCGACGCATCCGTCCGCGGGCACGGCGAAGCCGGCGGAGCAGGACGAGCTGATTCTCAACACTGTCCGCGCGCTCGACGAGGCCTATCGGAGCCCCTACCAGCGGACGCTTCATTTCCCGCTGCGACAGGACCTCCCGCAGCAGGATCGGGACCGTCTCCAGGGGCTGGTCCAATCGCTCAAGTCGGGGGGCGTGCCGGACACGGTCGCCTACCTCACGGAGGAGGAGCTGCTCGGAGCGCGGAGCCAATTGGAGGCATTGGGCTATGACCGGGACGCCCTGGCCGCCGCGCTCGCCGTGCCGCCGCAGGAGGTGGACTATACCCACCTGTTTTTCACTTTGGCCTGATCCGCCAAGGGGTTCAGGAGATTTACGCTTGACTATTCCAAGCGACTTCTGTAGCCTCTGCCGCGTTTCGAGGCATACCCCTGCATCCGTGTGCGCAGTTTCCGTACGCGAAAGGGGGAGAGTGTGTGTAGGTTCCACTCTGCCGCGCCGTGCGGTCCCTGCCTCAGAGGAGAGGAGTTAAAGAAGATGTTCGGTACATTCGGCTGGATGGAGCTGATGCTGGTCCTGATCATCGTGCTGATTATTTTCGGCGCGGGCAAGATCCCGCAGCTCGGCGAGGGGCTGGGCAAGGCCATCAAGGGATTCAAGAAGTCCGTCCACGAGGCGGATGCGATCGACGTCACGCCGCAACCGGACGTCCAGGAGCACCATGCCCAGGCGGCCGATGCGCCGGGAGACCCGCAGCAGTCTGTCCATGCTGCGCCTTCCAATGGGAAGCAGGAGCAGGTTGGGGCCACGTCACACCCTGAACAACCACGGCAAGGATAGGCGAGCATGCGGCATCGTCGGAACAGATGCACCAATGGTCCTCTTCTCTGATCCCTCTCCCTTGGGGGAGAGGGGAGGGTGAGGAGGGGAAGCCGCCATGTTCGGCCTCGGTGTCGCAGAGATCTTCATCATCTTGATCGTGGCCTTTCTCCTGTTCGGGCCGAAGCAGTTGCCCGAGGTGGGCCGGCAGGTCGGGAAAGCCGTCAAAGGCTTCAAGGAGACGGCGGACGATCTGCGGAAGACCGTCGACCCCGAGGTGACCATGATCCAGCAGGAGCTCAAGATGGTCGAGCAGGACCTCACGGCTTCGATGAAGGAGGCCGAGGACGAGATCAACGCCGCGAGCAAGGTCGCGGAGCCGGGCGGCGAGTCGGGCGGCAAACCGGTCTGAACTAAGTGTTTCTCTTATTTGATTGACAACTATACTTAGTATGATATCCATACCGAAGGGAGGTGAAGCCGGACAAGAAGGATTGAGCGGTTTTCCGAAGAATTCAAAGAAGTCGGTAGCCTCGATTGTTTACGGTCTACATGCTTCGGCGTCACCGAAGCCGAAACGAGTTGAACGGGGAAATGCGGGCACAACGGATTTCCCGGTTCCTGGAGGCAACAACATCATAGTGTAGCGGTTGGAACGTTCGGTCCAAGGGCACACATTGGAGTCGGGCCGAGCCAACTTCACAGGAGGAACGCTATGAATAGGTTCAAAGACTGTTTCAAGTGGTTCGTCGCGGTCCTGGCCATCGCGGCCATTCCCACCCTGTCAGCGCTCGCGGAGCCACCGACCGCGACGCCGAAAGCGTCGCCACCACAACCCACCAACATTCCGCCGGTGCCACGCGGCATTCCGGATCTGACTCCGTATTGGGCCTTCGACCCGCCCAAGAGCTCGTTGTTCGACCTCAAGAACCTGACCGTCTCCGGTGATCTCCGCGTGAGGCCGGAGTTCCGCACGAACGGCACGTTCGGGATCTCCAAGCGGAACGACTTCGTCGTCCAGCAGTGGATGCGGATCGGGTTCAACTATTCCGTCTCGCCGGACGTTGAAGTGTTCTTGCAGCCGCAATACGCGAAAAACTGGGGCGCTGGTGCGAACGTGCCGAATGCCGGTGCGGCTTGCCCGGCCAACGTCTGCGCCAACGATGCGTTCCACGTCGGCCAGGGTGACGCCTTCTTCATCCGGCAGGCCTATGTGCTCTTGCGGGATGTCGGCGTGAAGGACCTCGATGTCAAGTTGGGCCGCCAGTTGATCGTCTTCGGCAACCATCGTCTCTTCGGTCACTTCGACTGGGCGAACACGGGCTTCTCCCATGATGGGATCATGCTCAGGTACGCCCCCCAGAAGACGCTGGCCATCCAGGGCGGCTGGTTCAGACCGGCCGAGGGTGATTTCAGCCAAGGCCCGGCAGCAGGAAATCCAGACATGTTCCCTCTCGCCGTGCCGGGAGCTGACGGCCCATCGTTGGGAGCGTCGGCCGATGCCTCGGATGACACCGACATGTTCATCCTCCGTGCTGACATCAAGCCGATGAAGGGGCTTTCGATCGAGCCCATGTATGTGTTTTTCGCCAACGGAGCGGCCAGCTTCTCCGGGAGTCAGGTGACCCAGGCCCACGCGCCCAACCAGAACCGTAGCACCATCGGCGGTCGAGCGGCCTGGAAGGGTGGAGCAGGCGGGCTCAAGCTGGACTTGACTGGTGAGTACTATTATCAGTTCGGCTCGATTGCCGGAAACCCGGGGACCGGAAACACGACCCGGAACCTGCACATCAACGCCTGGGCCGGCGCCATCATGGGAGGCGTGACCTTGGCCAACATGCCGATGTCGCCCCGAATCGGGGTCGAGTTCAACGGAGCCTCAGGCGACGGAGATGCCAATTGTAACTCGAGCACTACTTGCAACGGCAACGCCAACACGTTCGAGAACCTGTATCCCACGAACCACATCCTGATGGGCTACATGGACCTCTTCGCATGGCGGAACATGATCGGCTACAGCGGAAATCTCCAGCTGAAGCCGACGCCCGAGTCCCACGTCGAAATCGCCGGTTGGATCTTCCGCCGGCAGACGAACGGCGACAACTGGTATCGGGCGGCGCAGAACATTTACTTCGCCCATCAGCCCGGCATCACCACGTCGGATTCGCTCGGTCAGGAAATCGACGTGATCTACACCCATTTCATCAAGCAGGGGAAGGTCGCGCTCCAGCTCGGGTACGGACACTTCTTCCCGGGCTTGTTCGTCGAGCAGGCGTCGTCCGGCAACGTGAATGGGACCGGACCTGGCGGCAATCCTCCGGGGCAGGACTGGGGGTACGCGCAAGTTCACGTGAACTTCTAGTCTGAAGCCCGTTTCAGAGTAAGAGAAAAGTCCCCGCTGAGAAGAATATTCTCAGCGGGGACTTTTTTTGCTCTTTCACCCCTCCTCACCTCCCCTTACAAAGGGGAGGGAGGGGAGATCCGATCGTGACGATTGTCGTGCCGTGTTAATTAAGGCTGCTGCTTCTTTGACCCCTCCTTTGTAAGGAGGGGCTGGGGGAGGTAGAGCGCGCGGATCGGGCGGCTTCATCCCGTGATCGGTATCGACCGTTCCGGAGCGGAGGGGGACAAAGTGGGATAGATGCGGGCACCGACCTTGAGGTAGTCGAGGAGCTCGCCGAGCGTGACCTGCTTGTCCTGGTTGGCATCGGCCTGGCCGTCGAGGGCGAGCACGAGCAACCGGTCCAACCTGAGCGAGCGGTTCGAGGACACGACCTGGACGAGTCGCCCGCCTGAGCTGTTGGAGGAATTGAGCAGCCCTTGCCAGTCCGACCTGGCCTTCGATCCAGCCATCGAGGGCACCGGCGCGTCGATCAGGAGTAGGCACAGCTTTGCGTTGATCCGTTTCAAGGTGCCCTGGAGGGCCTGCAGGGAGACGAGCGCGCCTTGGGGTGTCGTGGGGGTGCCCTCGTAAGGGATCAAGTACATCTCCCCGGTCCTCTGGTCCGTCACGGCCTGGGTGGAGATGTAGACCAGGACCACGGAGGTCGGGGTGACCTTCGCCGGTAGCCACTTCAGGAGACCGTCTTCGAAATCCGCTCGGGTGGCGGTCCGATTGGCCAGGACCAGCATCTGATCCCGAGGCAAGCCGCCCGCCGTTCTCAACGCGCGAACCAGATGCGAAAACTCACCGGATTGATTGGCCGCAGCCTCGGCCCAGGGTGTTCGATAGGTGGTCAGGTTGATCAGGATGGCGTGGCGGGCGGCGCCCGGTGAAACGAGGGGGGATGTTGCCGCTGTCCCTGGCGTGGACGACCCCGCCGCTCGTGGTGCGGCTCCATCCGTGACCCGAGGCCTGATGGCGGCGACGAGGGTTTGGGAGGCGGAAGCCCCTGCAGCACTGACCGAGACGACCAGCTCGCCCCGCTGCGCGTCGACCGTATCCGGCATCTTTCCCCAGATGATGGTGCTCTTCGTCTCGCCCGGCTGGAGCGGCCCGATGTCCGGGGGCGCCCCGATCGTCGAGGTGAAGGCGTCGATGAGGGTCGTGGTGCCAGACAGCGTCACGCCGGCCGAGGAAACCGGCGTCTGTCCGCCATTCGTCGCGTCGACCCGAACCCCGATCTTTTCTCCCGCCTCCAGGATCTGATTGTCGTTCTCGTCCAGCAGCGTGGCCTTGACCACCACGGCTGTCCCACTCGTGCCCGCTTGGGGGTCCTGCCTGGGAGCCGCACTGTAGGCCGGCGCGGCCCCGGGTGATCGCGGGCCGCCCGCCCATTGCGCGATGGCGGCGACCATCTGGTGCGCCAGGTTGTCCGCGGCGGATCGCATGGCATATTCCAATTGTTCGGTGGCGCAATCCGCCGAGCTGCTTCCGAGCTCGGGGGCCCAGATGTTCACGCGCTCATCGTAGCGCAACGGGGTCTTGCCGATGGGGTGTCCCTGCGGGTCCTCCAGCACCGCCATGAGATGGATCTGCACCCGGGCCCTATAGGTGTCCTCCGCACCAAAGACCTCGAGCGGCTCGAATGACTGCTGCTCGAGCATGAGCTTGATTCGAACGTCGGACGGTGCCGCGTTCGCGGCGGCGCCGGGCGCCGACGCCGTGTCGGTCCGAACCTGTGAAAAGCTCTCTTGGCCGGTCTTGAGAAAGGATGTCACCAGGGCGTGCCCGAGCTGCCCCTCCCAGGCCGCATCGCAGGCTTCCGCCTCGAGCCGGGCGCTTGATACGCTGTCGTCGAAGTCCAGGGTGACGGAGATCGGCACCCGGGGG
>JBFKNO010000140.1:0-7387 GCA_041629275.1 Nitrospiraceae bacterium | reverse complement strand
TCCCTCTCCCCCGTTTCGGGGGAGAGGGTTGGGGTGAGGGGGCCATGACCACTGAATATCTATTCACCCGTGCGCTGCCGATACCGCTCGGCCTGTTTGGGGTCGACCTTCCGCATTCGCTTGAGGAGGTTGTCCCGCTCAGGCGAACCGGGATCCGGCCTCCGCGGGCCGGTCCCCTCGTCCGGGCTGCCCGGTGTGGGCACGGGGTCAAGGGGACGCTCTCGCCGCTCCAGTGTCGTGATCGTGTTCGTCATGATTGGTCCTTTCGACGGTTCCATTCCGTCGCCGCCTCGCGCAGGGTTCCAGCTCGCTCCAGCAGGCCGCTCAGCTCGCCAACGTCCTCGGGATCGAAGAGGTCGGTCAGATCGAGCGAGCTCGATCCGCCGTTGATTCGCACCCGCTCCCACTGCACGCCGGCAATCTCATCGGAGAACTTTCTCACACAGAGGCCCCGCACCGAAGCCCGCGTGTCCGCGGGGCCCTGCTCCAACGCCCGGTCGACGTCGTCTTCGCCGACCAGGCGCGCCACCTTCCCTTCGGCTTCCAATCCCCGAAACAGGCCGCGCTCCGGGCTGGTGTTATGATATTCCAGATCCAGGCTGGTCAACCAGGGGTCCTCCCAGGCCACGCGCTCCTCGGCGACGAAGGTCTCCAGCAGCCAGAGCTTCGTCACCCAGTCCACCTTGCCGACGAGCTGCATGCGATCGCTCCTCAGCAGCCTCAGCACCGCACCCCATTCGTCCAGCACCCAATCGGTCTCCGGGTCCTGCCCCCGCAGAACCGTGGCGGCCTGATCCCGGTAGGCCTCCTGAAGCTCCAGCGCGGTGATCGAGGCGCCCGATCGTTGGCGCACGGTTGCCTTCAGATCCGGATCCCCGGAGATCTGCCGGATCGCGGAGACCGGATCCTCGAGCTCGAGGGACGGCGCGCGGCCCCGCTCGATCAGGTCGAGCACGACCCGGGTCGTCCCCACCTTCAGCGCCGTGGCGTATTCGCACATGTTGGCGTCCCCGACGATCAAATGCAGCCGCCGGAATCGCGCGCGATCGGCGTGTGGCTCGTCCCTGGTGTTCAGGATCGGGCGATTCCGCATCGTGTCCACGCCGAGCTCCGCTTCCATGAAATCCGCGCGCTGGGAGAGCTGAAACCCGCCGCGCCGCAGCGGGTGCTCCTGGGCCTCGACGCCGACCTTACCCGCGCCGGCGACGAGTTGGCGCGTCACCAGGAAGGGCAGGAGGCCGCCGGCCAGGGCGGGAAAGGGAATCCCCCGTGGAACCAGATAGTTGTCGTGACAGCCGTAACTGTGCCCGTGGAAGTCCGTGTTGTTCTTGTAGAGCTGCACGTGCGGCCCACCCAGCCGGCGGTTGCGCTGATCGGCGGCGCGCTGCACGATCCGCTCGCCCGCGCGATCGTGGGCCACGAGGTCGCGGAGGCTCCGGCATTCGGGCGTCGAGTATTCGGGGTGCGTATGATCGTTGTAGAACCGCGCGCCGTTCCCGAGGACGAGGTCGCTCTTCATCTCCTGGAAGGAGAAGGGTCGCCGGGCGTCGAGCTGGGCGAAGGCTTCCTCCTCCTGGTCCTGCTGCAGGTGGCCCACGCGAAAGCCACGGGCATCCTCGTGCGGATCCTCCCCGGCATAGTCCCAGGTCTTGCGAAATGTCTCGGTCAGGTGCGCGCGCACCAGGTCCATCGACTCGACGACCGGATCCATCGTCTCCTGGTCCTCGCGTGCGATCCCGTATTCGGTTTCGAGGCCAAACAATCGCATAAGAAAAAGGTACGCGGTTCGGGGTGCGCGGTCAGCGGCAGAGAATGTTCTTGATCCTACCGCTGACCACGTACCCCTGCCCCCTGACCCATCTGCTAGATTATTTGCCCGATCGGCCGCTCCTGCATCATGCGACCGGATCGGAACGACGAGATGCCCACGACCTGCTCAGGGTGGTGGTCCAGGAGCTTGAGCCACTCGCCGGTTGCGTCGTCCGGGGGCAGGATCTCCCCTTCGCGGTATTCCGCCTCCACGGAGGCGAGCAGGTCCTCTGTCGTCAGTCCTTCGTCTCGTCCGGCGTCCCCGTCATCGCGGATCGCGCGATCGACCGCCTGCTCCTTGGCGCGCTGGACGATCGCCGCCAGGATCGCGCCGCTGATCAGGTCCCCCCGATACAGGACCTTGCTCTGCCCGCTCCGCAGCCTGATGGCGAGGACCCGGTTCCCGTCCACGCGGCGGAAGATCGCATCGAGCGTGTCCTGCACCACGGCGACGCAGGCCTTCGATCGGTCTCCCCCGTGGGCCTCCAGCAGCGACGCCGCCAAGGGCAGCCCCGGCTTCAAATAGATCCCGAGAATCTCCGCGGCCTCAGCGCGACTCGGACGGCCGACCTTGATTTTCCGGTCGATCCGGCCCGGTCGCAACACGGCGGGATCGATCAGGTCCGGCCGGTTCGACGCCAGGATCACGACCACGTCGCGCAGCGACTCGATGCCATCCAGCTCGGAGCAGAACATGGGCACCAGGGTGTTGGAGATGTTGAACGACCGCATGGCGCGGCGCGTCCCCAGAACGGACTCCGCTTCGTCCACAAAGATGAACGGGAGCGCCCCTTCCCGCCGCCGCGCCTTGGCCTGGGCGAACAGATCCCGGACCATGCGCTCCGACTCCCCGAGCCACATATTGAGAATTTCCGGCCCCTTGATGTGGAGGAACACCCCGCGCGTGATCGGCAAAGCGCCGGAGCCGTCCGCCTGCTCCTCCCCCATCCGCTTCGCCAAGCTCGCCGCGGCCGCCTGGCCGATCATCGTCTTCCCGCAGCCGGGCGGGCCGTAGAGCAGGAATCCCTTGGGTTGGGTGAACTGATAACGGGCGAAGGTCTCCGCGTGGAGCAGCGGATACTCGATGGCCTTCCTGATGGCCTCGATGGCCTGGTGCTGGCCGCCGATCTGCTCCCAGGTCACCGTCGGAACTTCGTCCAGGAGGTGCTGCGACGCCTGCCGGTCTTCGAGGCGCTCGATCGCGATCCTGTGGGCCGGGTCGATGCGGAGGTGGTCTCCCGCCTTGAGGTCCAGGCCCTCGAGCTCGCTCGACCGCTGGAGGATCAAGGCCTGGCGTCCCGGCTCCTGCTCGAACCGCAACCGGCCGTCCCCCAGGCATTCCGTGAGCTTCAAGACCGGACCCGTCCGGTCGTAGCCGAGCGTGTTGATCACGGCATAGGCTTCGTTCACGAGCACCTGCGTACCGACCTTCAGGTCGCCGGCCGGGACGCGGGGATCGACGGTGGTGTAGTATTCGGCTCCGCCGACGGCGATGCGCGCGAGTCCCTCGCCCGGCAGCTCGAGCAAGGTCCCCACCCGGTTCGCCGGCGCCGTGAGCTTCTCGACCACGCCTTTCAGCTTGGCGAACTCGGCCTCTCGCTGCTGAACGGAGACCGTCTCCTGGAGCAGCAGATGCCGCAGCTTGTACAGCAGCTTTTGACGGGGGTCGTCATCGGCGAGCGAGGCCAGGCATTCGTCGATGATCAGGAGGGGATCGTCGCCGGCGCCGCCGGTGTCCTTGCGCGGCCGGCTTGACGAGGGGGGCGGTGCGGCGTCGTCCCCCGGGGCCTTCTTCTCGGGAAATTCTCGATGATCACTCATGAGGGCTCATCCTTCGGCAACAGCGATCAATTACGCTTGCCCCTCCCTTGTAAGGAGGGGGTGGGGGAGGTAGAGCGCCTAAGTAAGTAGCGTCCGACTACCCCACGCAGCTCGCCGCCATCTTAACACGTTCCCCTTGCAGGCATCGACCTCGCCGATGAATCCTTCTTGATAGCACAACTGGCTCTCTGACTGATGATCTGCTTCACTCCACGGCCTGCAGTACGACCTTCACGGTTCTCCGCTCGCCGTCCCGGAGCACGTCCACCGCCACGCGGTCGCCGACCTTGTATCGCTCCAGCGCGTTCAGCAGATCGTCGGTGCTGCCAATCCGGCGACCCTCCAGAGCGACGATAATGTCTCCTAGCTGAGCCCTCCCGTCGACGCCTCGACTGACCCCTACCAGCCCGGCCTTCTCCCCCCCGCTGCCCCTGAGCACATCCCGCACGACCACGCCCTCGACGCCCAGCCGCCTGGCGACGGGGTCGGCCACGAGCGTGATCCCCAGTCCGGGACGGATCAACCGGCCGAACTTGATGAGCTCGGGCACGACCCAGTTGACGGTGCTGACCGGCACGGCGAAGCCGACCCCGGCGAAGGCCCCGCTCGGGCTGACGATCTGGGTGTTGATGCCGATCACCCGACCGAAGCTGTCCAGGAGAGGGCCGCCAGAGTTGCCGGGATTGATGGCGGCATCCGTCTGGATCACGCCCTCGATCGTGCGGTTGGTCATGGACCGGATCGTACGGCCCAAGGCGCTCACGACGCCCGTGGTCAGGGTGTGGTCCAGCCCGAAGGGGTTGCCGATGGCCAGCACCTTCTGTCCCACGCGCAGGTCGTCGGAGCTGCCGACGTCGACGGGGATCAACTGGTCGGGCGGCGCCTTGATCTGCAGCACGGCCAGGTCATGATCCGGGTCCAGCCCGACGATGCGCGCGCGATACGACCGCCTGTCCGCCATGGTCACGTCGATGGCATCGGCCTGGTACACGACATGGAAGTTGGTCACGATGTGACCCCGGCGATTCCACACGAATCCGGTTCCGGACCCTTGGGGAACCTCGAACAGGTTGAGCGACCACGGATCGCGTCTCAGGCTCGTATTGGTCACGAACACGGCCGAGCGAGCGACCCGTTCGAACACCTCGATGGTCGCTTGCTCCTCAGGCGAGAGATCAGCGGGAGGCGGCGTGACGGGACGGGGCTGGACTTCCGGGCCTTCGTACCCCGGCCCCAGGGGCCTTCCCCAGTCCTCACGTTGGCTCAGGTACGCGACGAGGACGGCGAGCAGCAGGAGGACGAGGAGAAGGACGCGACGAGAGGGCATCGGTGCGTGAGGGGTGGAGGCTACTCGCCGATCACCTGGATCACGAGCTCGCGCGTGCGCGCCCGCGTATCGAAATCGACGACGACGAGTTGCTGCCAGGTCCCGAGCGTGAGCGCCCCCCCGGTGAAGGGGATGGTGAGCGACGAGCCCTGGAGCTGGCCGCGCAAATGACTGTGGGCGTTGTCCTCGCCGGCGTTGAGGGTGTTGTGCTGCCAGGCGGGGTTGGCCGGGATCAGGCCGTCCCACAGCGCCTTCGTGTCGGCGCGGAGCCCGGGCTCGTCCTCGATGATCAGCACCGACGCCGTCGTGTGCTTGATGAAGAGGGTGACGATTCCGGCCTGGAGCCCGGTCTTCGCGAGGGCCTGCTCGACGGGCTTGGTCACATTCTCGATGTGCGTGTCCCCCTTCATGTTGACGCGAAGGGGCACCGTCTTCACCGGCATGGGTCACCTCCCGGCGCCACCGCCCGCAGCGAGGCCCGATCCCGGCCGTTCAGCTTGCTCCCGCGGGCTTCGGCCAGGATGTCGTCGAAGGCGCCGCCCGCCGCCAGCTCGCGCACGGCCCGCACGACGACATCGCTCAGGATCCCCTCCTGACGAAGCTGCTCCAGGTAGGCGAAGGCCTCCGCAAACGACTCCTGCGCGCGCGTGTAGTAGTCGCGCCCGCGGCGTCTGTTGCTGAAGGCCTCGAACTGCTCGCAGGCCACGAGGATCTCGGCGAGTTGCTTCACCCAGGGCGGGGACCGCTTCAGCTTTTCAGGATAGTAATAGTAGAGCATCACCTGGCTCATCCAGCCGGACCAGCGCACGCCCAGTCCCTTGATCGCCGGTTTGACCTCGCGCAGTCGGCGCGCGAGGCGCCGCGCATAGCCCAGCCGCATCTCGACCTGCTCCTTCGCCCAGGCATCCATGACGATCCCGGCCCGCCCCAGGTCTCGACGGTACCGGGCCAGGAAGGCCTCGGTCTCCCGGCCGTAGGGCGTCTCCGGATGTCTGGCGCGCCACTCCCTCGGCCTGGTCGGAATCCCGTTCCGCCTCGCCCAGGACCAGATCTGCCCGAAGGGCCGGCGATCCAGCCCCGCGCGACCCAGATCGTGGAGCAAACAGGCGATCTGGTAGGAGGTCGTCCGCGCCGGCGGGTGGCCCAGCCTCCTGGCCACCGCGGCAGACATGCGAGCGGTCCGCAGCGCATGGGCGCGATCGTAGCCGCGAATCACGCGGCCCGGTCGCCGCGGATCGGGGTAATCGTAGAGGCGGAGCAGGGCCGTCGCCAAGGCGCGCGACATGAGGAGCGGGGCCTGAGGGCCGGGGCTACGCATCAAAATTGGGCTCTTGCCGCCGCCGATCCGCGACAGCCTTCCGGGGGGGCTCTATGGGATTCTACGGAACATCCGCGATCCCAGGACTTCGAGCATATCGTCAGCCAAAACAGGGTGTCAAGTGACCGGACCTTTCGAAGGAGAAAAGGGTTTTCTTCTCGTTCCGGCTATATTAAGCTCTAACGCTCACGGAGCGACGACCATGCATGTTGGACAGGGGACAGGTCCCGGCAATCGTGGCGCCTCTGCCGCAGCCCTTCTTGCGTTCGGCTGTCTCTTCGCCACCCAGGTCGGAGCTGCCACGAGTGACGGTGAGCCGTCGGATCTCTCCAACCAGGTCCTCGCCCAAATCACCCGCCAGTCGTGGGACAATTTCTCCAGCGAGCTTCGCTACGAGGTCAGGGCGAAGAACCTGACCAACAACTCCTTTCTCGCCGACTCCCTCGTGATCGTCCTCGACGGGCTGAGGAATTTCGCGGGGCAGGCCGTCGACCCCGTCAGCCGGCAGCCCCTGATGAAGCAGATCGAGATCATCGGGAACGACGGAACCACGGCCGACGGCAAGCCGTACTTCAGCGTCCCCCTGCAGGGCCAGGAGGAGCTTGGCCCCTACGCCAAGAGCGAGCCGGTCATCGTGCGCCTTCGCAACACCTCCTTCATCACCGGCCTCACCCCCAGCTTCAAGGTCCTGGGCCAGATCAAGAAGGAGCCGCCCGCCGAGGAACCACGGAAGCCCGGCGCAGCTCCCGCTCCACGCCGGACCGCTCCCCCGGCCGAAACCAAGCTCGAAAAGAAACTCGATGCGCTGCTCGACGTGCTGCTCGAAAAGGGCGTGCTGACGGAGGAAGAGCGACGGGACGTGCTGTCGCCTCCCTCAGAGCCCAAACCCTAGCCGCCCTCCCTCCCCTCCTTGGGTGACTCTTCCTTCGTCATTCCCGCGCACGCGGGAACTCATCATTTTCCTCAGGGACAAATCAGGAGACTGACAAGACTCCCGGGATCTCTTCTGCGCTAGCCGACGCCCGAGGGTTTGGCGGGGACTCCGCAAGTCTTCGCGAATTGCCTGGGTGTCTTCACGCGCTCGGCCTGAATGGTCCTGGGGCGTATCGCGT
>JBFKNO010000139.1:0-7394 GCA_041629275.1 Nitrospiraceae bacterium | reverse complement strand
GCCGGGGTCGCCGCGACGACGGATTCCCTGGCCACCTATTGGAATCCGGCAGCCCTCGTCATCACGGAGGGCGTGGACATCCGCGTCCAGGGATCGGTGCAGGCGATCGACCGCGCCGGCATGCTCGACATTCTGGAGGACATCGACACCATCGACACAACGGACATCTCGGCCTCCAACCAGGCGGCCTTGCAGGGACTCCTCAATCGCCTCAACGGGACGTCGGTCTCGGCTCTCGCCGCGGGGGGACTCTATTTCAAGGGCTCTTGGGGCGACCACGCCATCGGCGTGAACATCTCGGACGTCGCCACGGGCGGCTTGTTCACCCCCACGCCCCTCACGGCAGCCATCAGCGGGACGGAGCTCGTCGTCAACGGGCAATTACAAGCCAACGCGCTCGAAGCCCGGCAGATCGGGCTTTCCTTCGCCACCGCCTTTGCAAACAAGACCTTTGCCGTGGGCGTGACCCCGAAGATCATTCAGGGCGCCGCCTATGCGAACGGCGTCGGCGTGTTTGCCGCGGAGGACGGGCAATTCGAGGTCCAGGACGACCTCGGGAAGGCCAACATTTCCACCGAGGTGGGGATCGACATGGGGGCGATCTATCAGCCTTCGCCCGGGGTTCGCATCGGGGTGGTCGGCAAGGACCTCAACGAGCCGACCTTTGGTGCGCCGGGCGGAGGCGAGTACAAGCTCGTCCCCCAGGTGCGCGCAGGGCTCGCACTGAACCCCTACGACTCCCTGACGATCGCCTTCGACGGCGACCTCACCTCCAACAAGACCCTCATTCCGGGCATCAAGAGCCAGGTGCTCAGCCTGGGTGCGGAACAGACGCTCCTCTTCGACACACTGTCGCTGCGACTGGGCGCCTTCAAGAATGTGCAGGACGCCAAATCCAAGGTGACCCCGACCGCGGGCCTGGGGCTGAGGCTGCTCGCGCTCCAGTTCGACGTCGCCGGCGGCTATGACTTCAACCAGCAAGGCGCCCTGGTGAGCTTCTCGCTTGGCCTCACCTTCTGAGCCACCCGGCTCACCTCCCTGACGCACCAAAGCGAGCCCGATGGCGTTCCATTCCATGGCCACGGGGAAGCCTTTGACCTTCCGTGGGCATGTCCGTCACGCAACCCTCGCCTGCCCCGGCAAACTCAAGCCGGGTGCAGGCGCGCAGCGATGATAATAATGCAAAACCCTCAGTAGTATGCGCCCCCGGCCAATCACGAGCGACAGCGGGTGGAACAGCCGGGGTTCCCCACCATACCTGATGCCCTACGAAACGCTCGAAAAGGGAGGTCGAACACGACGAAAGCGACAATTTTTGTCCTTACCTGAAGGAGCGGAGATCCTCCTCCTCGGTTGACTTGACGGCCTCTCGACCCCGCTCTACAGTTGATTGATGGCTGACGTGTTTAGGTACATGGATTGGACCCTGGTTGTCTGGACCGCTCTGAACTGGATGTTCGCCGGCGGGATTCTCTACCTGGTGTATCAGCTCGGTTCCCGAAGCGCCAAGGAACGCGGCTTGAAGACCTCTTCCTGGCGAACGGTCACCTTGTTGCTTGGCTTCGTGGTGTGTGTCGCGATGTATGGGACCGACTATCCGGACCAGGGGCTGATCCTTGAGTTCAGTCACGACGACTGGTCGGTGTTCTTTGGTATTCTCCTCATCGTGACCGCTACCTACATCCTCGGATACGTGGACTCCTTCCGTTGGATGCGATCCAAGGCTGCTCAGGCTCTGATCGCCCCCGACCACTCCCCGTCTTGATCGTTCGCCTTCCTGCCACGGATCGCTTCTCGTCCAATGCCGACGCGTTGGCCTTTCCCAGCCTGCGCAGGTCGAATGTGTGGGTCCGTGAGCCCGACGGGAATCGCTAACAGAGTTGACAGGAGTCGGGGCCGCAGGTCGGCGGCGTTCGGCAGGCTTTTGAATCGAGAAAGGGGATCAGGAAGAGGCGGAAACCACAGCGCTCATCCCCTGTTTGAGCGAGCGCACGAAGTCGGCGACGCGTGCGGGCATGTCCTGCGCCTGGTGGTGCTCAGCGATGCGGCGGACGATGGCGCTGCCGACGATGACGCCGTCGGCGAAGGCGGCGACCTGGCCGGCCTCCTGAGGCGTCGCGATGCCGAATCCCACCGCCACCGGGGTCTTCGTCTCACGCCGAATCTTGTCGACGTTCCGGCGCACGTCCTCCATGTCGCTCAGCTTGGCGCCCGTGATGCCCGTCAGCGACACGTAATAAATGAAGCCGTGTGACCGGCGCGCCACCGAGGCCCTGCGCTTCGGCGTGCTGGTGGGCGCCAGGAGAAAGATCAGCGAAAGCCCGTTTTCCCTCGCACCCGCGTCCAACGCGGTGGCTTCCTCGGGCGGCATGTCGGGCACGATGAGCCCGTCCACCCCTGCCGCGACGGCCTGGCGGCAAAAGCCCTCCTCCCCGATCGCGCGGAGCGTGTTGTAGTACGCCATGAGCACCAGGGGGATCTGCGTCTTCGCGCGAAGGCTGACGACGAGGTCCAGAATGCGCCTCAGTGTGGTGCCGCTCCGCAGCGCGCGCTCCGCCGCCTGCTGGATGACGGGACCGTCGGCGATCGGATCGGAAAAGGGGACGCCCAGCTCGACGATGTCGGCGCCGGCCTTCTCGAGCTCCAGCACCAGCGCCTCGGTATCTGCCAAGGTTGGATCACCTGCCATCAGATAGGCGAGCAGGGCCTTCTCCCCCCTCGCTCTCAAGCGCTGAAAAGTAGCTTCCAATCTATTCATACTCGTCGGATTGGTAATTGGGTAAATCGGTAAATAGGTAATTGAAAGAATCTGAAGTGCGAAGTATTTCAGCAGTCACAAAGTTGTTTCTTTCCCAATTACCCAATTACCCATTTACCCAATTACCACCTTCAGAGGCTCACGCCTCTGAGGCGAGCGACGTGCTGCACGTCCTTGTCGCCGCGCCCCGAGAGGTTCACCACGATGAGGCTCCGCTTGCTCATCTTCGGCGCGAGCTTGACCACTTCGGCGATCGCGTGGGCGCTCTCGAGTGCCGGCACGATCCCCTCCTCCTGGGCCAGGAGATCGAAGGCCGCAAGGGCCTCGTCATCGGTGGCCGACGTGTAGCACACGCGACCGGTATCGTGGTACAGGCTGTGCTCGGGCCCCACGGCGGCGTAGTCCAAGCCTGCCGAGACGGAATGGGTCAGGTTGACCTGTCCCTCGCTGTCCTGGAGCAGATACGTCATCGTGCCGTGGAGCACGCCCGGGGAGCCTCCGGAAAACCGGGCCGCGTGCTTCCCGCTGCCGACGCCGAGGCCTCCGGCTTCCACGCCGATCATTTTGACCTTCTTGTCCCGCAAAAATGGATAGAAGAGACCGATCGAGTTGCTGCCGCCTCCGACGCAGGCCACGAGATAATCCGGCAGGCGCTTCTCGGCGGCACGGATTTGCCGCCGTGTCTCGTCGCCGATCACGGACTGGAAGTCACGGATCATCATCGGATAGGGATGGCCGCCGAGGACCGATCCGAGGATGTAGTGCGTCGTTCGGACGTGGGTCGTCCAATCACGCATCGCCTCGCTGATCGCATCCTTCAGGGTGCGGCTGCCGGCGTCCACCCCGGTGACCGTGGCCCCCAGGAGGCGCATCCGGTAGACGTTGAGCGCCTGGCGCTGCATGTCCTCGGTGCCCATGTAGATCTCGCACTTGAGCCCGAACATGGCCGCCACCGTCGCCACAGCCACGCCGTGCTGGCCGGCCCCCGTCTCGGCGATCACGCGCGGCTTCCTCATCCGCCGCGCCAAGAGGGCCTGGCCGATGGCGTTGTTGATCTTGTGGGCGCCGGTATGACAAAGATCTTCGCGCTTGAGATAGATCTTCGCCCCGTTCAGGCGCTTGGTGAGACGCTGGGCGAAATAGAGCGGCGTGGGTCGCCCGACATAGCGGGAGAGGTAGTCGTGGAACTCCTTCTGGAAGGCCTTGTCGCGCCGGGCCTTGAGGTAGGCTTCCTCCAGCTCGATCATGGCCGGCATGAGAGTTTCGGGCACGTAGCGGCCGCCGTAGGCCCCGAAACGGCCCTGGTTGTTCGGCCAAGGCTTCGCCGCCGACTGTTTCGTTAGCGCTTTCATTTCGCTCTCGGTTGACCCTTGCGCGTGCTCAGTGCCCCCTCACCCTCCCGTCACCCAACGACCCCGCAATCCGCAAGCGCGGCAGTATACCCCTCCGTCCGACTACGAGACAAGCCGGGCGGACTCGATGAAAGCCCGGACCTTGCCGTGATCCTTCTTGCCCGGTGACGACTCGACGCCGCTGCTCACGTCGACGCCGTAGGGCCGCACCTGCCGGACCGCCTCCTGGACATTCTCGGGGGTCAGCCCGCCAGCCAGCAGGATATCGGCTGATTGTGCCGCCTGCGCGGCCAGTCCCCAGTCCGCGACCTGTCCGGTCCCCCCGTATTCTTTCTCCGAGAAGGCATCCACCAGGAAACCGCGGACCTGGGCACGACCTTTGTATTCGGCCAGCGCGAGGAGATCGCCCGGGCCACGGAGCCGGATGGCGCGCAGGATCGGACGTCCCAGGGCCTCACAGTAGGAGGCGGTCTCCTCCCCGTGAAGCTGCGCCAGGGCCAGGCCGCATTGGTCCATCACCCCGCGCACGGTCGCGGCCTCCTCGTTCACGAAGACGCCGACGGGAAGGACAAAGGGCGGCAGCGCCGCGACGATTCCCTTGACGACGTCCGGCCGGGCGCAGCGCGCGCTCTTCCGGTAAAACACGAAGCCCAGCGCATCGGCGCCGGCCTCGACCGCCAGCCGTGCATCCTCGACGTTCGTGACGCCGCAAATCTTGACTTTGATCATGCCCAGGATCCGCCCTCCGTTGGCGCGAAGCGGTGGAGCCCAGCAAGCCCCCCTCTGCGCCGCAGCCCCCTCACTTTCTGACAAAATCGATGTAGCGCTCGTCTGCGGGCTCCCCGACGTAGTCCCATAGGATCAGGCGGCCGTCCTTTTCGGCGACATAGAACCTGGCGGAGATCATGATGGGCGCCTTGCGGGAGGACATCTGAAACTCCACCACGGGAAACTGCCATTCATTACCGAGCGCAGAGATCCGCTCCGAGACCACCCGCCAGCTGCAGCCAGCGTCAACGGAGAGGTAGCCGGGGACCGGGATCTGCCCGGCCACCTCCACGACCTCCTGCGGGCCGGCGTAATGAGGAAAAGACCGGAAGCTGCACCGCCCATTGTCTTTCAGCTCAAATCGGTGATCCTCCACCTTCACATGATCCCGATACCCCAAACGTTTCAGGCGCTCCATGGACTCCGCCGTGACCGACCACTGCCCCACCAGCTCGCCACGCGAGACGGAACGTCCGAGATGCCGGTCCGAGGGCCCGAACAGTTGTTCGCAGCCTGGCAGCAGCGCGAAGACCGCGGACTGGAGGATGAGCATCGCAAGGGCGCTGCGGGGGGTGAATGCCATCGGGATGACCTGGTCGACCGCTGGTGGCTGAGCCGAGGCTAGTCGGATGAACCTTGCGGAGCCTCCAGGAGCTCCTTGATCTTCACGCCGATGTCATCGGCCCGAATGAGCGATTCGCCGATGAGCATGGCCCGTGCGCCAGCCTTGGACACACGCTCCACATCCGCACGGCTATGGATTCCGCTCTCGCTGACGACGACCTTGTCGCCCGGGACGCGAGGGGCCAGGCGCTCGGTCACGGCGAGGTCGGTTGTGAAGGTCTTCAGGTCGCGATTGTTGATCCCGATCAGGCGGGCCTCCGGCAGCCACTCGAGCACGGTGTCGAGCTCCCTTTCGTCATGGGTTTCGATCAGGACATCCAGGTCGAGCTCCCCGGCCAGGGCGAAAAAATCCTGGAGTTGGCGCCGCTCCAGCGCCGCGACGATCAGCAAGACCGCATCCGCTCCGCAGGCGCGCGCCTCGTAGAACTGCACCTCGTGCACCATGAACTCCTTGTCGAGCGCCGGCAAGCCGACTTTCTTCCTGACGGCGAGGAGGAAGTCCAGGCTGCCCTGGAAGAATTCCGCGTCGGTGAGGACCGAGAGAGCGGAGGCGCCGTGATCCCGGTACTGCAGCGCGATCGAGACCGGATCAAAGTGGTCCTTGAATTCATCCCGGAGCAGGCCGAGGCTCGGCGAGGCCTTCTTGACCTCCGCGATGAGCGCCGGCACGCCGGGCCTTGCGGTTGCCTCCAAGGTGAGGGCGAACGCGAGCGGTCGTCCGCGATCGCGAATCTTGGCCTTCAGATCCGTCAGGTAGCCGCGACTCTGCTTGCGTCGGATCTCGGCTCTCTTGTGCTCCAGGATACGTTCGAGAATCATAGGAGAAGCAATGACGGGTGAAGAGTGACACGTGACGGGCGACTCCGTGAACGCTCCTGACGTTCCTCCAAGTCTCTATTCTCCTCACTCCTCACTCTTCACTCCTCACTTCTTGGAGGTGAACTCGATCAGCCGCTCCAGCTTTTGAATTGCTGCGCCGGCGTCGATGCTCTTCATCGCCAACTGGTATCCTTCCTGCAGCGTCTTGGCCCGCTCCGCCGCCACGAAGGCCGGCGCGGCGTTGAGGCAGACGATCTCCCGCTTCGGGCCCTTACGCCCCTCCAGAATCTGACGCGTGATCTTGGCATTGTCCTCAGCCGTGCCTCCCCCCAACTCCCTCATGGGCACTCGGGTCAAGCCGAACTCGGCCGGCTCGATGGCGTAGGTCGACACGCGGCCGGCCTTGCCCTCCGAGACCTGGGTCTTGTCGGCCAGCGTGATCTCATCGAGCCCGTCCATGCCGTGCACGACGAAACAATGCTGGGTTCCGAGGTGCACCAGGACCCTCGCCAGCAACTCGGTGAGGTCCGCGTGGTAGACGCCGAGGACCTGGATCGTCGCTCCGGCCGGATTCGTCAGGGGTCCGAGAATGTTCAACAGGGTGCGGACGCCCATGTCCTGTCTCGGTCCGGCGCAGTGCTTCATGGCGCCGTGGAACAGGGGCGCGAAGAGGAATCCGATCCCGATCTCATCGAGGCACTCCGTGACTCGATCCGCCGGGATGTCGATCTTGACACCCAGGGCGGTCAGGACATCGGCGGATCCGGAGCGGGACGACACCGAGCGATTGCCGTGCTTGGCCACGGTCAGGCCCCCACCGGCGACCACGAAGGCCGCCGTGGTGGAGATGTTGAAGGTGTTCATCCGATCACCGCCGGTTCCGCAGGTGTCGATGACACGCGCGTCGCCCGGCTGAATCCTCACCGCCCGTCCCCGCATGGCGCGAGCGGAGCCCGCGATCTCCTCGACGGTCTCGCCCTTCATACGCAGCCCAATGAGGAAGGCGGCGATCTGGGCCGGCGTGGCGGCGCCGTCCATGATCTCCAGCATGACCTCCTCCGCCTCCTTCTCGG
>JBFKNO010000138.1:0-7418 GCA_041629275.1 Nitrospiraceae bacterium | reverse complement strand
GAGCAGGCGCTCAACGGACCGGGCGGGGAGGGCTATCGCGTCTACGTGGGGTGCCGGCACTGGCGGCCCTATATAAAGGATGCCTACGCCGAGCTGGTGGACGAGCAGCCGGAGCGACTGATCGGCATCTGCATGGCGCCGCAATATTCCTCCATGAGCGTCGCCGCCTACATCAAGAAGGTGGAGGATGCGCGAGCGGAGTTGGGCGGAGACTTTCCGGTCACCTATGTCAAGAGTTGGCACCGCAATCCGATCCTGGTGCGAGCCATGGCCAGCAACATTCTCGCCGGCCTCCAGAAGTTTCCGGCCGAGAGCCGGGCCAAGGTGCCGATCATCTTCACGGCGCACAGCCTCCCCGAGCGGATCCTGCAAGCGAACGATCCTTACCCCTCCGAGGTCCGGGGCACCCTGGACGCCATCTGCGAGCAGCTGGGTACCGTGACGGGGCGATTCGCCTACCAGAGTCAAGGCAAGTCCGGCGAGAAGTGGCTCGGGCCGACGGTGGAGGAGACCCTGGACGTGCTCCACCGGGAGGGCCACCGAGCCGTCTTGATCGCCCCGATCGGGTTTTTGTCCGATCACGTGGAAGTCCTCTACGACATCGACATCGAGTTCAGGAGACTGGCCGAGACCAAAGGCATGCAGCTCGAGCGCATGCCCATGCTGAACGCCAGCCAGCCGCTCGTCGACGCGCTCGTGTCGGTCGTCAAAGAGCATGAAAAATCCAGCGCCGCCTGACCCGTCTCGTCCGTGTCTTCCTCACCCAAACAGGTCGTGATCGCCGGCGGGGGCATCGCCGGGTTGGCCACGGCGTTCTCGCTCCAGGAACGAGCCGCGGAGGCCGGCCTGTCGCTCGTCTGCACGTTGGTCGAGGCGGATCGCCACTGGGGCGGCAAGATCCTGACGCAGCGGGTCGACGCCCTCCTGATCGAGGCGGGGCCGGATTCCTTCCTGTCGCAAAAGCCCTGGGCGCTGGAGCTCTGCGGCAAGCTGGGCCTGGCGGATCGGGTCATCAACACGAACGCATCCGACAAGAAGGCCTTCGTGTTTTCCCGGGGACGGCTGCGAGAGCTCCCCGAGGGCATGGTGGTCATCGTGCCGTCGAAACTGGGGCCGTTCGTGAGGAGCGGGCTCGTGTCCCTTCCCGGCCTGGCACGGATGGGCCTGGACCTCGTGCTGCCGGCGAAACGCGGCGGCGGGGATGAGTCCCTCGCCTCCTTCTTCATCCGTCGCCTCGGTCGAGAGGCCTTCGAGCGGTTGGTGGAGCCGCTCATGGCCGGCATTTATGCGGGCGACGCGACCCAGATGAGCCTGCGCGCCACCTTCCCGCGCTTCGCCGAGATCGAGCGACAGCACGGGAGTCACATCCGCGGGATGCTGGCGGCACGCAAGCCCGCCGCTCCCCGGCCGTCCGCGGGCGGCCCGGGCCGCACGATGTTCGTGACCCTGGAGGGCGGGCTGTCCGAGCTCGTGGATGCGCTGGTCGGCCGAATCAAGTCCCAAGGCACGACGGTTCTCCAGGGCGAGCGGGTCACGGAGCTTCGTCCGTCCGGTCCCGCGCCAGGAGGGAAGGGATACGAGGTGACCTTGCAATCGGGTGCCACGCTGCCGGCGGATGCGGTCGTCCTCGCCACCCCGGCTTTCGTGTCGGCCGAGGTGATCCGGCCGATCAGCGGCGCGGCCGCCGAAGCCTTGTCGCGGATTCCCTATGCCTCCACGGCCACGGTTTCCCTCGCCTACGACGAGCAGGCCGTGGGGGCGGCCGTCCGTGGCTTCGGATTCGTCGTCCCGCGCGTGGAGCAGCGCCACCTGTTGGCGGCGACCTGGACGAGCCGGAAGTGGGCGCGCCGCGCGCCGCCCTCCCAGGTGCTGGTGCGGTGCTACTTGGGCGGTGTGGGACGGGAGGCGCTGCTCGAACGTGACGATGCATCCCTCGTCACCCTCGTTCGCGAGGAGCTCGCCCAGTTGGCGGGGATCGGGGCACCGCCCACCTACACGACCGTGCATCGGTGGTGGAAAGCGATGCCCCAGTATCATGTCGGGCATGAGGACCAGCTCCGGCTGATCGACGCGGCGCTGGCGGCTCATCCCGGGCTCTTCGTGGCCGGCGCCGCCTATCACGGGATCGGGATCCCCGATTGCGTGCGGGACGGCACGGAGACCGCGAAGAAGCTTCTCGATGTCTTGTTCGCGAAGGCCTGATCCCCCGTACCGTCATTTGCGGCCGCGCTTGCGGAGAGCGGCGCCGGAACCTTATAGTAGGGATCTGCTCGGCAGCGAGCCTGGAATCGGAGGAGGAGGTTCATGACGGCAGTGCTCTGGGGGCTCGCCGTGTTGGCGACGCTGGTGGGGGTGTTCGCGATCCACCGGCTGATCCGACTGCAGCGCGAGCTCAGTCAGCTCAAACGCGATCAGTACTACACCTCGTCGCGACTCAGGCGGATTCCCGAGGAAATCAAAGAGGCGGTCCAGCCCCTGCGCCTGCATTTGGCGACGGTGGCCGAGGGCGGGGTGGTCCCCCGCGAGATGATCGTCGACGGGCGGCTCTACCAGGACCTGGCCGCGTCCGACGCGCAGCGCCTGTTGGAGCAGGAGTCGGGGCGGGAGTCGAATCGACTCGTCTTCGTGGACGTCCGCAGTCCCAAGGAGTACGCAACGCGCCGGGTGCCGGGCGCGAAGCTGGTGCCGCTCGACGAGCTCGACCGGCGCTACGGCGAGGTGCCGCACGCGGCGGAAAAAGTCATCGTGTATTGCGCCGCCGGCGAGCGGAGTCGCTTCGCTTGCGACTTCCTCGGTCAAAGGGGATACACGAATCTGTATCATCTCCGCGAGGGCCTGCAGGGCTGGCAGGGACCCATCGAGGGGGAATCGCCGATCAGCCTGGTTCAAATCGACCGCAAGGTGGCCTCGACCCGATGACCAAGGAATCCGAGAATCCTCTCAGCGTGTTGGGTGTGAGCGGCCCGTATCGCGAGCCCCGTGAGTTGGCTTTCTCCTATGACTTTGTCATTCACCGCGCGAAATGGGCGACGCCGCAGGCCGTGCGGGTCAAGGTTTCCATCCCCGACGAGCTCGACTACCTGAAGGACAAGGTGCTCGGTCTCAGCGGGGGCACGCCGGGGCAGCAACTGCTGGCCAGCCGGCGACTGTCACGCCACATCGCGGATCGCAAGCTCGACATCGCCGACGAGGCGGGCATGCTGGCGGAGCGCATGGACGTGATGATCCCGCCCTTTTCGGATCCGCACTCCAACCTCTTCCCCAAGCTGGACGCCTGGATGAAAGAGTCTCACCAGGCGCTGCGCGAGGAAATTCGAAGAGACGTCGGCATCTAGCGGACCAGTTCGGACCCTCCTGCTGTGATTCGTGACATCCGCTTCTTTCACCGTGTAGCTGCGCCGTCTCACGGCGCCGGGTTTGGCAGCACAAGATGGCAGCATCAGATGCTGCAGCTACACAGTGATCCGGGCTCATTGGGCATTTTTTTTGGGAAGCGTGCGCCAGGGGGGCGGTGCGTTGCGTGGCGGCCCGACGAGGCGCTGCGTCAAAAGAGAGGGCGGTAATGTCTGGAGTGCACGCCGGATTCGTCGGCAAAGCCCAGGCTGGCCTGGTCGGGCTTGTCCGGCTTGGTGAGGTCGATGCGGTAATGTCCGCGCACCTGCTCCATGGCAACTTCGAAGGGGATCGCCCTCGGGTAGAGCTCGCCCGGAGTGCGGGCGCCCATGGCCAGCAGCGAGACCGCGTCCGCGGTGGCGTACTTGGCCTTGGAGAAGATAAAGATCTCGGCGATGGCGTTGTCGCCCAACGCATGGCCGGGGGCCGTTGCGGGGAGCATCTCCGACAGGTCATTGGCCAGGCGCGCGTCATGGAAGCGCTGGATCAGACCGATGATCTGGCTGTCGGTCGCCTGCTCCGGCACCACGATGGTCACCACATTGAGCTCGGGGATCACGGCTTTGACATGGAACATCACCGGCTCATCGCCCGTCGGTCGGACGGCCGTGCCGGGCTGCGGGGGGGGCATCAGCGGCCGATGCGTGTTCGAGCCCGGCACGTAGAGCCAGAGAAGAAACCACAAGCCCAGCACGACCCCGATGACGACGACGAAGGGATGCGCACCGGCGCGTTTCCCCTCCTGGTACCGGTGCCCGACCTCCGTCGCCGGGGTCGGCTGTTCGGGAGGCTGGGCTTGATCCGCGCGCTCGTCCGTCATGATGGGTTCCCTCGCCTTGCTCGTTCGGACGACGCGGCGCGAGCCTTCGCCTCGTCCCACAGCTCGTCCATCTCCGCGAGCGTCATCTGGTCCATCCGCCGGCCGGCGCGTGCGGCCTGCTCCTCGATGTAGTGAAAGCGGCTGGTGAAACGGTTCACCGCTTGGCGGAGCGCATCCTCGGGGTTGACCTTGAGCGAACGCGCCAGGTTCACCAGTGAAAACAGCACGTCTCCCAGCTCCGCCTCGACCGCATCTCGGGAAGTCTGGTCCGGCCGGCCGTCGCTCGAACCGCCATCCCCGCGGCGAGCAGAGACCGCTTCGCGCAACTCCCGGATCTCCTCCTCGATCTTGGCAAGCACTTGCTCGAGTCCCAGGGCCGTATGCGGCCAGTCGAAGCCGACCCGCGACGCGCGAGCCTGGACCTGATAGGCGCGGAGAAGAGCCGGCAGCACCTTGGGGACGCCGTCCAGTGCGGAGCCTTCCCGGCCGGATCGCGAACGTTCCTCGCGCTTGATCTCCTCCCATCGCGAGTAGACCTGCTCCGGAGTCATACCCTCGGGACCCTCCGGCGACGCGAAGACATGCGGATGCCGGCGGACCAGTTTCTCCGCCAACTGCGCCATCACGTCCCGGATCGTGAAGTCGTCGTGCTCCGCTCCAATCTGTGCATGGAAGAGGATCTGGAGCAGCAGATCTCCAAGCTCCTCTTTCAGCTTGGGGAGGTTGTGCTCGTCCAGCGTCTCGAGGACCTCGTAGGTTTCCTCGAGCAAGTAGGGTTTCAGCGAGTCATGGGTCTGCTTCCGATCCCACGGACACCCGTCCGGGGCCCGGAGCCTGGCCATGATCTTCACAAGCTCGTCGAATTGCTCGGACATATGGGAGAAAAGCCTGGGTCAGTGGTCAGGAGCCAGCGGTAAGGGGCAATCATTCCGCAAGTATCGGCTTTCCCCGTACCTCTTGCCGCTTGCCCCTGACCCCTTGCCCTAGGATGCGCTATTATACCCGCTTCTCACCGCGCTGCAATCCTGTCCCGGCTTGAACCTCCGTGAGGCGCTATGGTACGTTTATGCCGCGCGATGCTGTTCGCGCGAGGGAGAGACGATGAGCGACCAGGAAGGCCAGGGCTTCGTCATTCGAGACCGTCGCGGGCGTGGCCCCGACGAAGTTGGGGCCGCCGGTCAGGACGCGTCGGCCAGCGGTGCCGGACGCCACCCCGCCGCTTCCGGGACCGAAGCGGACGAGGCTCACCACGCGCAGCAGGGTCCTCCCATCACGTTTTCCTCCTTCGTGTTCTCCCTGGGCACCTCGGCGCTCATGCTCATGGGCGAAAAAGTCGATCCCAGCCAGCCGGACATGCCCGTGAACCCGGGGCAAGCCAAGGAGATCGTGGACATCCTGTCGCTCCTCGAGGAGAAGACCCGGGGCAATTTGAATGACGACGAGCAGACCGTGCTCCGGGACATGCTCTACGCGCTGCGCATGAAGTACGTCGCCCTCGTCTCCGGAAAGCCGGCGACACCCTCCCCCTAAGATCCAATCCTCTTGGCGTCGGGTGGCCCTTCGGGTATCCTGAAGCTGTTCCCGTCCTCATTATTTATTCTCCAGTCGAGCCGGACTCATAGCCTGGTGCGATGCTCAAAAGTTTGCGGGATCGTGCGACCCGCTTTCACCCCCTCACCCTAGCCCTCTCGCCCAAGGGGAGAGGGAGGGTGATTGCAAGGTCTTTTGCGGAGGTGCGCAGTCATGGCGGAATCGGTCGGGCACGCAGCCCGAACACTGTGCGTGGCGCTGGGTCTGCTGGGCGCCGTGGCCGGGGCTGCTGCGGACCTTCCCGGGGAGGCCGAGGGACGCCACGGCTGGCGGGCGATCGAGCAGGGTGACTACAAGGACGCCCTCCGCCTCTTCGAGCGGGCCAGCGCCGTCGCGCCTCGGGATCCGTCGCTGCTGGTCGGATTGGGGCTGGCCTCGCACCTCGTCGGGCGGACCGACCAGGCCATCGCGGCCCTCGAGCGGGCGATTCACTTCGACAGCTCGCTCCAGCAGGCCCATGTCCTCTTGGGCGATCTGTACGCCCGGCAGGCCGACTCGGAGCGGGCCATCCACCATTATGAGATGGCGTCCACGCTCGAGCCCGGCGACGTCGACGCGCAGGGCCGGCTGCAGCGAGCTCGCCGGGCCTATGAAGCGGAGCTGACGTATGACCGGCTGTTCAGCGCGCATTTCGTTGTCTACTTCCAATCCTCGGTCCTGTCCCCCGAAACGCTCCATGCCTTGGTCGACCGGTTGGAGGAGACCTACCGAGACGTGGGCGGGACCTTGGCATCCTTTCCCGACGGGCCTTTTGGGGTCATCGTCTACCATGGCCCCGAGTTCTGGACGCGCACGAAGAGTCCGGCCTGGGTCCGTGGCCTGTATGATGGGATGATTCACCTCCGCATCGCCCCGGATGAGCCGCAGGCCGGCGTCTCCGCGGAGCTGCTCCGTCATGAATACACCCACGCCCTGGTCGACCGCGTGAGCGCCGGCCGGGCGCCCGTCTGGCTGAATGAGGGCCTCGCGTTGTACATTGAACGCGACGGGAAACCGTTCGGCGAGGACCCTTCCAACGCCGGCGGGGGGCCGCCGGCCGTCCCGCTACACGCGGAGTTCGTGACGCTTTCCCCGGTTGACGCGGGCGTTGCCTACGCGCATAGTTACAGGGCGACGACACGGCTGATCCGCCAGTACGGGCTCGAGCGCATGCGCGCGCTGCTGGAGGCGGTGGCGTACTCCGGTGCGTTCTCGCGCGCGTTTGTGACGGCCTTTCACAGCGATTATCGCGATTTCGAGCGGGTGTGGCTGAGCCCCGCTCCGTGAAGGAGTTCCAGAGGAACTGTATGGCCGGTGCGTCCGACACAGAGCATCTTCAGCCGGCGGGTCGACCGACGGCCGGTCAGGAGGGTCGCGCCCGCCAGGGAACTCGGGAAGGCCGTGCCGGGCTGCGCCGGCACCGTCCGGAGGGGTGGATGGGCTGGGGCCGATCACATCTGCGTCCGGTCTGGATCGTGCTGCTCCTGCTCATCCCCTGTCTCGCCCTCACGTTCTACTACGCCCAGTACACGCTGCCCGGCTCCGTCGACTCCGACACGTTGCTGCCGAGCCCCAGCTATGCGTTCGTCCTCCTGCTCCTGAACATCGACCTGATCGGCCTGGTCGTCCTCACCCT
>JBFKNO010000137.1:0-7426 GCA_041629275.1 Nitrospiraceae bacterium | reverse complement strand
CGCACCTGCTCGATCTTGATGGTGCCCTTTTCGATCTCTGACCGAAGCGAGTCGGACAGCTCCGCGGTGGTCTGGGTCAGCCGGCGGATCTCCTCGTCTTTCGCGGCCTTCTCGCGTTCCAACCGAGTCTTCTCCCCCCTCAGGCTCTCCAGGGATTGCTCGAGCTCCTGTCGAGCCTGGGCCAGCGTTTCCATCTCCGCTTCCTGGGCGAGGCGTTCCTGTTGCAGGCGAGACATCCCCTTCTGCTGCGCTTCCAGCGAGGCGGCGAGGTCGGCCTGGGCCTGGGTGAGCCGGGCGATCTCCGCTTGCTTCGCCGCGCGCTCCTGCTCCAATTGGGCCCTGGTCATTTCCTCCGCCCCCATCGCCTTGCCGAGCTTGAGTTGCGACTCGGCCAGGCGAGTGGCCTGCTCGCCCTGCGTGGCCCGGGCTTGTTCGAGGAGTGCCGTCAGCTGGCGCTTTTCGTCTTTCAGCTCGCGGATCGTGTTGTCCTTCTGGCCGAGCTCCTGTTCGAGGCCTGCGCGCCGCGCTTCGAGGGCCGCCAGCGCTGCGGCCTGCTGCTGAACGCGTGCCTCCATCTCGGCCTGTTGCCGCTGCAAGGCGGCGGAGGACGTCGATGCGGTGGACAATCGATCCTCGAGGCGAATGGCGTCCGCCTGGTATCGGTCACGCTCCTGCGCGGCCGTCGCGTACTTGTCGCTGAGCACCGCGAGCTCATCGGTCAGTTTGGCGACGCGCTGCTTGGTCTGGTCCAGTTGTTGCTGCTGCGAGGCCACGGCCGAGGCAAGCGCCTCCCGGTCCGCAACCGCACGGCGAAGCTCGCCGATCTGCTGGTCCCGTTCGGAGACTTGCTGCGCGAGATCTTTCGCGAGCATCGCTTCCTTCTCGAGCTCGCCGGCTCGCTTCTGGAGACGGGCGATCTCATCTTGCGCCGTGGTCGTGCCGCTCAAGAGCCGCTGCTTGTCTTCCTGCAGCGAGGCGACCTGGGCCCGCTCGGCTTCGAGTCTGGCCTGCAACTCCCTCGCCCGCTGGGTCGTCTCCGCGAGGGAGGTCGCCAGCGCCTCCTTCTCCTGGACCAAGGCCTGGTTGCGGGCATTCGCATCCGTCACCGCCTGCTCGGTGGTCGCCAGCGATTGTTGGGCCGTTTCCAGCCTGCGGTCGAGGTCTTCCGCTCGATTCTTGAGGGCGTCGCGCTCGCGACGCAGCTCGCCGGTCAGGGACTCGACCCGACCGCTCTCGGCCTGCACCTTGACGAGCTGTTCGGCCAGCTCTCGTCTCGCCGTTTGCTCCCGCTCGAGGGTTCGCTTGGCCTGGTCGAGCTCGGCGCGGACCTTGCCGAAGTCCGTTTGCGCCTCGACCATCTGGTTGTACACTTTGGTTTTTTCCCGGTCGAGCGCAGCCAAGTCGTCGGCTGCTTTTTGGCGATCCGCTTCGGCCTTCTGCTGCGCGTCGGACAACTGGGCCTGGACCCGCTCGAGGTCACCGACGACCTCCTTGTGCTTGGCGGAAGAGATGCAGCCGGCAAGCAGGGCGCACGACAATGTAATGATGATCGAGCACGACCTGAGACACGTCATGATGATAACCTCCTGTGCCATACGAACTGAAACATGTTCAACGCGTTACGGATTCTTCTTGGGTCGCGAGGATTTTGCCTTGCCTTTGGAGGGCTTGCGGGAGTGACGCTGACCATCCGTTGCTGCGGATCGACGGCCGGACGGGCTCTTGGCCGGGCGTGTTGCCTGGCGCGGGGGCAGCGGCAAGACCTGGCTCACACGGCCGCGCGCATGGGGGGGCGGAACCGGAGCGACCGCGGTGGCGAGCAGATAGCCCGCCACGAAGCCCATGCCGGCTGCAAGGATGCACGTTAGCCTGCCGAGCATGTCTGCCTTTCATCAGTCAGAGACCCTCCCATGAGGAGACGGCGACCAGGCGAGGGGGGAGCCTGAGCCTTGACTTGCCGGGTGGACCGTGATCTTGTGAGACCTGGCACGAGCTGGGCAACCCCTTGGGCGAACGAGATGCGGGTCTGGTGTCGGTGAGGCCAGGCAGGAAGTCGGAAGATCAACAAGTAACAGGACGCGATCGATGGACCTGCCCGGCGCCGGACCCCGCTTGTTTCTGAGCGGTGGAGACCCTCACTTCTGTCTGATTGTCTAACGCGGGCCCTGCTTATGCAAGTGGTTTGAGCTTTCTGTCGGAGCGCCTGCGCCTTTGTCGTCATCTCAACCTGCGGGCGGTGCCCCCCGGTGGCGCGGGCTGCCCCCCACGTGGACCGGTCGTCTTCGTCAGGCAGGCGCAGACGGAGTGATATGCCCGTCCTGGCTGTGAACTGCGGAAGCTCCTCGCTGAAATTCAAGCTGGTCGAGATCAGATCCGACCGATCAGCCGATCGTCCTCCTGCACAGACGGTCCTGTTCTCCGGCGCGGTCGAGGAGATCGGCGGGCGCGCGACGCTGACGCTCGACAGGTCGAACGGGGATCGGCAGGAGGTGCGGCAGGAGATTCGCGGCCATACCGAAGCCGTGCAGTGGATGCTGCAGCACCTGCTGGCCGGGAGCGCGCCGGAAGGCAAGATGCCCGTCGATGCCGTCGGGCATCGCGTCGTGCACGGGGGCGACTCGTTTCGAGAGTCCACCCGCATCACCGACGAGGTCGTCACCCGCATCGATGCGTTGAGCGAGCTGGCGCCGCTGCACAACCCTGCCTGCGTCGACGGCATTCGCGGGGCGCAGGAGGCGCTCGGCCCCGCCGTGCCGATGGTCGCCGTCTTCGACACCGCCTTTCATCGCACGATGCCGGATTGGGCGTCCCACTATGCCATCCCCCGGGACCTGGTGGAGCGTCATGGCATCTATCGCTATGGATTTCATGGGATCGCCCATGCCGCGGTCGCCGCCGGGCTTGCCGAGCAGGTGGAAACGCCTCTTGATCGGTTACGGGTGATCACCGCGCACCTCGGCAACGGCTGTTCCATGACCGCGATCAAGGACGGACGGTCGATTGATACGTCCATGGGGTTCACTCCGCTGGAAGGCCTGGTCATGGGCACGCGGTCTGGCGATCTCGACCCCGCCGTGGTCGGCTATCTGGCGCGCAAGGAAGGCCTGTCCGTGGAGACGGTGGAACAGGTCCTGAACCACCGTTCCGGCCTACTCGGCGTCTCCGGACTCTCGCGGGACATGCGCGAGGTACTGACTGCCGCGGAGGGGGGACGTCATCCCGATGCCGAGCGGGCGGTGGCGCTGTTCTGCTACCGGGCCAAGAAGTACCTCGGCGCGTACCTGGCCGTCCTCGGCGGGGCGGACGCCGTCGTGTTCAGCGGAGGCATCGGGGAGCATGCGCCGGCCGTTCGCGGGCGGATCTGCGAGGGCATGGCCTGGTGTGGCCTGCGGATCGATCCGCGCCGCAATGCGGCGGTGACCCGCGTGCGGGGCGGTGAGGCGGTGCCGATCACCGAGCCGGGAAGCACCGTGCCGGTGTACGTCATGCATGTCGACGAGGAGACGTGGATCGCGCGGGAGACTGTCCGGTGCCTGGGCATATAACGCAGTCGTCATCTCGATTTGCTAGACGATAAGGGAAAGCCTCGCATGAGCGAAGGTCGGACACCCAATCACAGTCATCACGGCATGTCCTCCTATTGGTTCTCGCGCGTCCTGCCCGAGGGCCTGGAAGGCCTCACGGATCTGGCGCTGGATCTCCGCTGGACGTGGAGCCACTTCTGTGACCGCCTCTGGGCGCAGTTGGATCCCGAGGCGTGGGAATGGACGGGGAACCCGTATCTCATTCTTCAGAATATCTCGCTGAGCCGGCTGGAGGAGGCGGCGCGGGATGCGCGGCTCAGGGAGGATGTGAGCAATTGGCTCGTTCAACGACAGCGTTACCGCGAGGACCCCGGCTGGTATGGGCAAGAGGGATCGCATGCTCAGCTCCGGGGCATCGCCTACTTCAGCATGGAGTTCGGGCTTGGCGAGGCGCTTCCCATCTACTCCGGGGGGTTGGGGATCCTCGCGGGCGACCATCTCAAAGCCTCCAGCGATCTTGGGGTCCCCCTCGTGGGGGTCGGGCTGCTGTACCAGCAGGGGTACTTTCGCCAGTCGCTCGGTGGCGATGCCTGGCAGGTCGAGGCCTATCCGTACAACGATCCGGTCAGTCTCCCGGTGGTGCCGGTGCAGCAGGATGACGGCGGCTGGCTGCGCATCAGGCTGGAGCTCCCGGGTCGCAGCCTCCGGCTCCGCGCCTGGCAGGCCCAGGTCGGCAAAGTCACGCTCTATCTCCTGGACAGCAACGATCCGATGAACAGCCCGCGCGATCGCGGCATCACCGCCAACTTGTACCCCGCGGCGCAGGAGCAGCGGCTGATGCAGGAGATCGTCCTCGGCGTGGGCGGCTGGCGGCTCCTGGAGGAACTGGGGCTAAACATCGACGTCTGCCATCTCAACGAGGGCCACGCGGCCTTCGCGGTCGTGGCGCGCGCGCGCCGCTACATGGTCAAGACGGGCACGAGCTTCCCCGCGGCCCTCTGCGCGACCAAGGCCGGCAACGTCTTTACCACGCATACGCCCGTGGAGGCGGCCTTCGACCGCTTCGACGCCGCGCTGATCCGCCCCTACGTCCGCTATCTGTCGGAGATGGTGAAAGTTTCGGAGGAGGAGCTGCTCGCCTTGGGGCGCAAGAATCCCGCCAACCAGTACGAGCCGTTCAACATGGCCTACCTGGCGCTCCGGGGCAGCGGGTTCGTCAACGGGGTCAGTCGACTGCACGGCCGGGTCAGCCGTCGCATTTTTCAGGATCTGTACCCGAGCTGGCCGCCGGCCGAAGTGCCCGTCCACGCCATCACCAACGGCGTCCACGTGCCGTCCTGGGACTCTCCGCACGCGGATGCGTTGTGGACCAAGCTCTGCGGGAAGGGACGGTGGGTCGGCACGATGGAAGAGGTCTGCCCGCTGTTCACGCAAGTGAGTGACAAGGAATTATGGGAGTTCCGCGCGGCGCAACGCAGCTCCCTCGTGCAGTACGTGCGCCGCCGTCTGGTTCGCCAGGCTCAGGAGCATGGGGAGCCCGAGGAGATGATTCAGCGCGCCCAGCATGCCCTGGATCCCAACGCGTTGACCTTGGGGTTCGCGCGGCGCTTCACCTCGTACAAACGTCCGACGCTCCTGCTGTACCAGCGCGAGCGCCTGATCCAACTGCTCTCCGATCCGGAGCGCCCCGTCCAGCTCATCGTGGCCGGCAAGGCGCATCCCAAGGACGAAGAGGGAAAACGCCTGGTCCAGGCGATGGCCCAGTTCGCGCAGACGCCCCAATGCCGCGAGCGCGTGGTGTTTTTGGAAGATTATGAAATGGGGCTCGCGCAGGAGCTCGTGGCCGGGATGGACGTCTGGCTCAACACGCCGCGCCGGCCCTGGGAAGCGTGCGGCACCAGCGGCATGAAGGTCCTCGTGAACGGCGGCCTCAATCTGTCCGAGCGCGATGGATGGTGGGCGGAAGCCTACGCGTCGGAAGTGGGATGGGCGATCGGAGACGGCCAGGACCACGACGAGGCGGGATGGGACCAGGTCGAGGCCGATCAACTCTATGACATCTTGGAACAGGAGATCGTCCCCGAGTTTTTCGCGCGCGACCGCAAGGGCATCCCCGCGCGCTGGGTCAAGCGCATCCGCGCGAGCATGTCACGGCTCACGGCGGAATTCAGCAGCAACCGCATGGTCCGCGAGTACGTGGATCGCGCCTATGTGCCGGCGGCGGAGGGCTATCGTCGCCGCGCCGCGGACGATGCGAAGCTCGCCCGCGAGCTGGTCGACTGGAAACAGAAGCTGGCAGACAACTGGCACGGGCTCCGGTTTGGACGGCAGGAGACCGCCCGGGTCGGTGACGTCTGGCAGTTCGAGGTCGAGGTCTACCTTGGCGATCTGGATCCGAGCTGGGTGTCCGTCGAGCTCTATGCCGATGGGGAGGAAGCCTCGTCCAGGCGGGTCCCGATGGAGCGAAAGGCCGCGCTGCCGGGTCTGGTCAACGCCCACCTCTATCGCGCCACGGCGCCGGCGTCGCGGCCGGTCGAGCACTACACGCCCCGCATCGTCCCGTTCCATCCGGACGCCGCGATCCCGCTCGAAGCGTCCCAGATCTTCTGGCGCTCGTGATCAAAGACAGATGCGCATTTCGTAGGATTGTCGTATCTAGCAACTGGTGCCGGCGCGAGGGCCCCGCCTCTCCTGCTCGGACTCTCGTCGGCAGGACATCACCCCCACCCTTGTAGCTGCGCCATCTTATGGCGCCCGTTGGACCATCGGCAATACGGACACGGCCAAGCTACAATTTTCTCTGCACGAAAGAGTCCGATGGCCTGGTCAGGACCGTACCCAGAAAAGGGTTCCTGCCGCCTTAATTCCCTCGCCTGACACCTTCCGTCTGCCCTGGCCGTTGCCAGGGTGAAGAGAGCTGTGCGACGATGGCCTCCCTGAATCCTTTTGGCCTCTCATGGCTCTCATGAGGGGGAACGGGCCTGTGGCTGCGGAGTCCCCGGCATGTTCGAAGCCGTCGCTGCGAGAGGCCGTGAGGTCTGGAGTCTTGTTCCTCCAGACAGGCCGTGTCAACTTCGAGACCGCCTTTGCAGCGCGGCGGAAAATTAAACGTCGTGCCGTGCCACGTAAGAGCCGAGGAGACGGCGCGCGGAGCGACCCATGAGTCCAACGAATCAGAAGGCTGGAGAGGACCTCCTCTTTTCCCATTTCAGTCTCGAGCGGGCGCCGGATGCGATCCTCTGGATCGATGCCGAGGCACGCTGCCGCCAGGTCAACCCCGCCGCCTGCCGGCTGCTCGGGTATTCGCTCCAGGAGTTGCAGGCCATGCAGGTCCACGAGTTCTGTCCGGATCACCCGCTCGAAAGCTGGCTCGAGCACTGGAATCAACTGAAAGAGCACAAGGCCCGGACATTCGAGACCCGATTTCGGAGGAAGGACGGGCGGATCGTTCCTGTTGAGATCTCGAGCAACTATTTCGAGTACGAGGGCAAGGGCTATACCTGCGCCTTTGCCCGAGACATCACCTCACGGCACCGGTCGGACGAGGCCATCGCCCGACTTCGCCGACAGACCGATCTGATTCTGAACGCGGCCGGCGAAGGCATTTTCGGATTGGATCTGGAGGGGGCGCACACCTTCGTGAATCCGGCGGCCGCCCGCATGCTGGGATACACCATCGAGGAGCTCCTGGGGTGGAACAGTCACGCTACGTGGCATCACACCAGGTCAGACGGGAGTCCGTACCCGAAGCAAGAGTGCCCCATCTACCGGGCCTATTGCGATGGGCAGGTTCACCACGGCGACGACGAGCTCTTCTGGCGCAAGGACGGCACGAGCTTTCCGGCGGAATACACCAGCACGCCGATTCGGGACGACGCCGGGGCGTTGATCGGCGCGGTCGT
>JBFKNO010000136.1:0-7456 GCA_041629275.1 Nitrospiraceae bacterium | reverse complement strand
AGACCGAACGGAAGCCCCTCCTCGACATACCCCGGCTCCCTGACGACCACCGTCGAGGCGATCGTGACGACGGCGGGAATGACCTTGGCGGCTGCGGCCTTGATCTGCGTCTGGAGATCCAGGAGACCGGAGCGCGCGTCGCGCAGAACCTCACCCTCGGCGGAGCCTGAACCGAACCCGAGCACCGCCAAGATCGCGACCACAAGAGAGAGGCTCCCTCGACGAAACGGCGCCGGGAAGAAGCGATGTCGGGAAATCGTTCGCATGACTCGCTCGAGGCTGATCGCGCTACCCCGCGGTATCCGCGCTCAGGATGCTGTGAATGACCTTCTTCAGATTATCGGGGGTCAGATTCTCACCCTCGATCTTGATGTTGCCGTCGAGGAGAATCGTGGGGGTGGACTTGATCTGAACACGCTCACCCCATTTGCGGCCTTCCGAGAAGGCCGCGGCCGGAAGACCGCTCGCCAGGCCCGCCTCGAAGGCATCCGGGTCGAGCCCGACTTCTCTCGCCAGGACGCCGCGCACGGTCCGATCGAAAATGATGATGCGCTCCTGATGGATCGTGCGGAACAGCGCCGCTTTCATCTCGGGTCCCTTCCCCATCAGCTTCGCTTGCTCGTACATGATGAACGGCGTGGGAAGCATGCCAGGAATGACCGGATAGCCGACCATCTCCACAGCCACCCTGTCTCCGAATTCCTGCTCCAACATGGGGATGGCGGTTCGCTCGAACATATGGCAATGCGGGCAAAAGAAGTCGGCGAATTCCGTGACCTTCACTTTCCCGCGAGTATGGGTGGACGGCGCCTCGATGCGCTCGAATTTACCCTGGGGTGTCGCCGCGCGAACGACCGTCTCCGTGCTGAGACCGGCTCCCCACAGGCAGAGCGCCAGCGCCAAGAGCCACCCCGCGGAAAGACGGGGACAGACGTGCATGGCATTTGCTCCTTCTTGCATGATTATCCAGCGTGCATTGCGCCCCGCTGAGGGCCGCGTCGACTTATTATAACGAAGAATTGGATCAAACGCGCCTGGTATACTGGGCTATGTGTGCCGCCCGCTTCACCCCGCCTCTCCTCGCCTGGCCTCTCCTCCTCTGGGCCTGCGCTTCACAGCCTGCGATTTTCCCGTCGCTGCAACACGATCTCGATACTTCCCTGACCTTTGCGCAGCTCAAGCAGGCTCCTGACCGGTACCTTGGCCGGCTCGTTCTGCTGGGCGGTGAGGTTCTGAGCGCCAAACGCTTGAAGGAAGGCACCCGAGTCGAGATCCTACAGCTGCCCTTGGGAGAGGATCAGGAGCCGCGGCGCGACCGGACGACGTCAGCAGGCCGGTTCCTGGCGTTTCAGGAGGAGTTCTTGGACCCGGCGACGCTCCCCGCTTCGACCCGGGTCACGATCGCGGGTGAGGTGACCGGCTCCCAGACCTTACCGCTCGACGAGACCGAGTATACCTATCCGACCCTCACGATCAAAGAGCTCAAGGTCTGGCCGGCGGAACAAACCCGGCTCTATCCTCGCTACGGGCCATACTACTATCCTCCGTTCTATCCAGGGCCCTACGGGCCGTACTGGCGTCCTTATCCCTACTGGTGGTGAGCGCGCTGCAAGACGCAACTCACGCCACCCGGCGTTCGACGTCGAGGCCGGGCCAGCTAGCCCGGATTATTCATGACGCCTTCTGCTGCAATCGCGAAGGGTCATGAATAACCCGGGCTACTAGTCGAGTGTGTAGGTAATGGGAATCTGCATGGTGATTTCCGACCGCCCGAGCGGGTGCCTCAAGGGGACCGGGCAGATCTGTCGCACGAGCTCCATCGCCTCCTCATCCAGCTCATGGTGCCCCGAGCTCGTCCGGACGCTCAGAGCGGCAAGCTCCCCGTCGTCACGGATGACCGCCCGCAGCACGACCTTCCCCTCCAACTGGTTCACCCGCGCCCGGTGGGGATATCGCTTGAGCTCCGCGATGCGACGGTGCACCGCTTGGGCCAGCCAGCCGTAGTCGGATATCGAGTCGCTCGAGCCGCTCCCTGATCGTTGGCGAAGGGGCAGGCTTGCGAGCTCGGGCGCCCTCCGGGCGACCCGACGCTCGGCTTGAGGCTGCACGACCCGCCCCGTTCGTGTTTCGGCCACGTCCTCCTCTACCGGCTTCAACGCCACTATCGTCTTCAACGCAACCGGATCCGGTGGATGCGCGACACGAATCGCGGCGGGTGCCTGTTCGAGCACGCGCAAGCCTGTCGCCCCTCTCTCGGCCTGGACGACCGGTGGTCGCGCGCCCGGGCTCGTCTCGGCGGAGGGCCGCGACGTGACCGCGGGGCCCTTCCGCAGGGTGATCGGGGCAGGGGCAGGGGAAGAAACCGTCGCCACGGACTCGCCCTCGGGGATACGGGAGGAGGTTCGCACGTCGAGCCCGAGCCGCTCGCCTCCTCCTTCCTGCGGGACCGGTCGAGCCTGAAGCGTGGCGGCCGTGGGCCTCGAGCGGATCGCGACATCGGCCTCGACGGACTTGGGGTGCCGCGCCGGAACGATGGATCGCTGACGCTCGCTCGTCGGAGCCACCGAGCGCGCTCGCAATCGCAGGGCCGGGCGAGTCTCGACCGCCGTCGCCGGCACCGTCGCGATCTCCCGTGACCGAGACCGCACGACAGGCGGTGTAAGGGGAGCCCTGCGCAGCGGTGGCGTCATGACCACACGCGGAGCAGCCGCACCGGTCGTCTTGCTCGACTGAATGTCAGGCGGAGTGGTCGCCACGCTCTCGATCATAGTGACCTGGAGCTCGGCCCGACCCTCGGGCGTCGGCATGAGCGACGGGGCCACCCAGTACAGTCCCAGGATGACCCCGGCATGCAGGATGATCGAGCCGGCCCATGCCGCCACCATCCCGCCGAAGGAGCTCGACTTCCAGCTTTCCACCTGCATGACTCCGTCAACCTCAGCTCCTGCCATGCGCAACGATCGGCTCGCCAAGCCTGAAAGAAAGCGATGGCAGCGTGGAAATGGTGACGCCTCGCAGCTTCGCAGCCGCGGCTAGCGCGAACGCGGGCCTGCCCGCCGAAGCTTCAGCGAAGGCGGGTGAACTATAGTGCAGGGCTAGCAGCCAATGCAACAAACGGCCAGCGGGCAAAGCGTCCGGGTGATCGGAACCGGAACGAAATGGAATGCGGGCCAGGGAGCGGCGTCGTGACGGCTTGCTCCCCTGTTGATCAGCATAGGCGTTCGAGCGCATAATGGCGCCCAGCCCGTCGCCCGATTCACGACCGAAAGGAGGCCTCCATGATGAAGCCATTGGGGTACCTGGTCAGCATACTCATTACCGTCTTCCTGGCAACCTCGGCCTGGGCCGGCGCCGCGCCGCTCGCGCTGTCGGACGGATCGAATGCCGCGATGCACAACGCCGAGGGGATCAAGCACTACGAAAAGGGCCACTGGAAGGAAGCCTATAAGCATTTCAACGAGGCCGTCCAAGCGAACCCCGAGGCGGCCGTGGCGCATTACAACCTGGCGCTGGCACTGGACAAGATGGGCCAGCACCAGGATGCGGCCAAGCACTTCAAGCATGCGCAGGAGAAGGGGAAGGATAATCCGGACATCCAAAATTCCGGCATCCTCCAAGCGCACGTGAAAATGCTCAAGTAGCCCTGGGAGACGCCGTGGTCCGTTCCGCCCGAATGGCTCTCCCCCTGCTTGCACTGGTGACCTGCCTGGGCCTGTGGGCCGGGTGCACGACCCGGCCCCCAAGCCCACTGCCTGATGCTCGATCGCCGCGTGACCGTGACGCTCGCGGAGCGTCCGTGCAACCGAGGCTCATGCAATACCAGACGATCGGCGGCATCGTCGTCGGTGTCCCACGGAGCCTCGCGCGCGTTTCCGATGAGCGAGCAGAACCGTGATCACACGACTCCACATACAAGAACGGCCGTGCGCGGCGGCCAGACCGGCCGCCGCCACCCTCGTCTTTTCTCTGCTGGTCCTGCACGCGGCCTTGTTCAGCCAGGTCGCCCAACACTCGCTCCACCATGCCCAGCATCAGGCAACCACGCACGGCTCCGTCCTGTGCACCTGGCTCTGCACAGCGGGCGAGATCAGCGAGGCCGTGACCGTTGATTCGAGCACCTGGCTGGCCGCCGTCCTCGTCCCGGAGCCATGGCCCTTTCGCGTAACCCTTCTGCCCCTCTCGATCGAATCGTCCTCTCGCGCCCCTCCCCCCGCCTCCCCTTCGACCCGATCGTAACCGTCGCACGTCGGTCGTACATCTCTGCCACCGGTCCCGCCCTCCCTGAGGGTCGGGGCGCAGTGCCGACCGGCTTGCGGCGGGAATCCTCGTCCGTATCATGAGAGGGAGAATGCAATGCGTAAGAGAGTCGCTCCTGGCCACGTCCTTGCCGCCGCGATGGGCCTGTCTCTCCTGTGCGGGGTCTTGGCGCCATCCGCATGGGACCTCGTCTTTGCCATGGCCTCCCGGCCGCCGGTGGCGGGCACCCCGGCACCAGACTTCGAGCTGTCGGATCTGAAGGGCGGGAGGGTCAGCCTGAGCCATTATCGGGGCAGGATCGTGCTGCTGAACTTTTGGGCCACGTGGTGCAAGCCCTGCGTCAAGGAAATGCCCGCCATGCAGAAGGCGTACGACGATCTGGGGGCCCAGGGGTTCGTGGTGTTGGCGATCAACGAACTGGAAGACGAGGAGCGAGTGGGCGCGCACATCTCGGAGCACGGCCACACCTTTCCAGTCCTCTTGGACCAGGACAACAGGGTGGCCAATATGTACGGGGTCCGGGGACTGCCGGTGAGCGTCTTCGTCGATCAATCAGGCCGGGTGACGGACTACGTCAAGGGCGGCCTGCTCACAGAGCCGATCATTCGGCAGACCGTGGAACGCCTGCTGGTGGAAGACCCCTCCACCATCCCATCCCCTTCGCCGTCATCCCCATGATTCGTCTCCGCCGCAGAGTGTTCGTCGTTTCGCTGAGCGCGTGCCTCTTCGTCCTGAACGTCTGGCTTCCCGCTCAGGTGGCCGGTCACGCGAGGCAGCACAGCCACCACTCGCCGGCGACCCATGCCGACCCGCTGTGCACCCTGATCTGCTCGGCGGGGCACGTCATCCACGGCTTCACCGTCGACGTACCTGCACGCTTTGCACCGGTCGAGCTTCTCGAGCTGCTTGCGAGCTCGCAGATCTCGGCGATTGTGTCGCAGCACCACCTCTCCCGCGGCCCACCCTCTTCCTGACCCTCGATTCACACCGGACAGGTCACCGCGCAGCGGGCTCGACGGCGCATCCCGGCCGACACCCGGGCGGTTTTTCATCGTGGCTCGGAGAGGCTCGCGCGCGCCATGTGTTTTCGAACGCCTTCATCCAGAAAGGACGGGTCTGTCATGACTCATATTCATAGATTCCATCTCATTCTTCTCATCTCGCTCGCCTTCGTTCTCGGCGTACTCTGGACGAATGCCGCTCAGGCCAGTTGCGGCTCGGCGAGCTGCTTTCTCACGATCGGGAATCAGCCGTCAGTCCAGCCGAAGGACCTGATCCGAGTCGACCTGAGCTATAGCTATGTTCCCCAGACCGGGCCAGAGAACCAGGTCGCGGCCGTCAGCATCGAAAACAAAAAACAGGTGTTGAACGAGCACCTCGAGTTTCAGACCATCAATCAACGACTGCAGCTCGACGTGAACTATGGCGTCACGGACAACATCACGCTCCAGCTCACGCTGCCCGTCATTTTTCGCGAGCACGATCACCGGATCGAGGTCGGCAAAGAAGTTGCGACACCGCTGGGAGAGTTCGAGAATTTCGATACCACGGGCCTCGGGGACATACGGCTCATGGGGAAATATGGCTTTCTGCCCACCCTGCGAAGCCTTGTCGTTCTCGGTCTGGGGGTCGACTTCCCCACAGGGAACTTTGAGGCCCGGAACAGCAACGGAAACATCCAAGAGCCCACGCTCCAGGTCGGACGCGGGAACTACGGCATCGTGGCTCATGCCTTCCAATCCTATGAGCTCCTTCCCCACAAGCTGAACCAGTTCGTGTCCTATACCTACCTGCATACCTTCGAAAACAAATTCGACTACCAGTTCGGCGATACGCACCTCATCAGCGGCGGGCTGAATTGGCTCGTCACGCCACGAATCACCCTGTCAGCCCAACTGAATTATCGCTATTCGCTACAGGATGAATTCGTGGGGTCATTGGAGGCGCATGGTTCAATCAGTTCGCCCGGCGAGACGACGCTGGATCCTGTGATCCGCAAGCGAGGGGTCGCGAACACCGGCTCGACCTCGCTCTTTCTTACGCCTGGCATCACGCTCAACCTCGGCGAGCAAACGAGCTGGTATTTCTACGGTCAGGCGCCGCTGCTGCGGGACTTCAACGGCGGCCTCGAGCAAGGGGTGAGCTTCCTCACCGGCTTTGTTCGTTTCTTCAATGTGGGCGTGGACGGGTGACCGTCCAGACGCGCCCGTGACAGCCGGACAAGGGTCGGCTCGCGCATGCGAGTCGACCCCCTGCCCCTCCGCGAAACTCTGCGGAGACGAGTCCAAATCCGAACATACTTCCTGCAGTCGCACCGCTAAAGACCTCGGGTGGCGCGGGGAAAGGGCGCCCACCCGAGCTGTCTGCGGCTTCCCTTCCCGGCCATTCCTGACGGCGGGTGAAAGCGGGCGCGGGGGCCCCGCCTGGCGTCGCCTGCCCTGAGCTTGCCCCGGGCTGATCGAAGGGCTCGTCGAAGGGCCCGCACTTTGTCATCCGCCGCCCGGGCACAAACACACCTCCTATTGATTCCACGCCGGTTTCCGGTATACTGACCGATTACATGCCAAATTCCCCTGGTATCTACGCGAGTTACCCACGAGCATGGTCACCCGCCTCCTGAATTTACTGTTCGGCAGCAAGAACGAGCGCGAGCTCCGGCGCCTGTGGCCACTCGTCGAGCGCACGAATGCGCTCGAACCCACCGTCAGCGGGCTCTCGGTCGAGGCCCTGGCCGACAAGACCCAGGAGTTCAGGAAGCGTCTCGACGCCGGGGAGACGCTGGACGACATCCTTCCCGAAGCCTTCGCCGTCTGCCGTGAGGCGGCCCGGCGCAAGCTCGGCATGCGGCATTTCGATGTCCAGCTTTTGGGCGGCATGGTCCTGAATCGCGGCAAGATCGCCGAGATGAAGACCGGCGAAGGCAAGACATTGGTCGCCACGCTGCCGCTGTACCTGAACGCCTTGACCGGCAAGGGCGCCCATCTCGTCACCGTCAACGACTACCTCGCCAAACGCGACGCCCAATGGATGGCGCCCCTGTACCACTCGCTTGGGCTCTCCGTCGGCGTGATTCAGCACGACGCCTCATTCCTGTTCGACCCCTCGTACGAGGCAGCCGACAAGCGGCTGCTGCACCTCCGGCCCTGCAGCCGCCCGGAGGCGTATCGGGCCGACATCACCTACGGCACCAACAACGAGT
>JBFKNO010000135.1:0-7485 GCA_041629275.1 Nitrospiraceae bacterium | reverse complement strand
GTCGGCTCGTCGAGCAGCAGAATGTCCGGCTCCTGGATCAGGAGCCGGCACAGGGCCACGCGACGCCGCTCGCCACCTGAGAGCACGTCCACCTTGGCGTCGGGCGGCGGGCAGCGCAGGGCATCCATCGCGATCTCCAGCTCCGTCTCCAGCTCCCAGCCGTTCGCGGCCTCGATCTTTTCCTGCAGGCTGCTCTGCTCATCCAGGAGCTTTTCCATCTCCTCCGGCGTGACCTCCTCGCCCAGCTTGTTGCTGACCGCCTCGTACTCGTGCAGCAGCCCGATCAGCTCCGCGCGCCCCTCCTCGACGACCTCCTTCACGGTCTTGCCCGGCGTGAGATGCGGCTCCTGCTCGAGGAGCCCGGCGGTGTACCCCTTCGACATGGTGATCTCGCCCAGGTAGTCCTTGTCCACGCCCGCGATGATGCGCAGCAGCGAGCTCTTTCCGGATCCGTTCAGCCCGATGACACCGATCTTCGCCCCGTAGTAGAAACTCAGATAGATGTCGCGCAAGACTTGCTTTTTTGGCGGATAGACCCGCCCGACTCCAATCAGCGAGAAAATTACCTGTTTATCGTTCGACATAGCCCTCTCTTCTTCCTTACTCCTTACACCTTACCTCTGACGCCTCACTTCTTCGTTGCGCCAACTTATCAGACCCGTGCGTGATTCTCAATGCAGCGGCGCGTTTGCGCAGGGTTCCACGATCAACCGTGACCGGCCGCCGTTTTTGTGGTACATCAATAAACGAGGGTACGCGGAGTCCTGCGTGGCATGCGATCCGTAGATTGGCCTTGTTTTCATCATGATGAACACCTCGGCGTGGCGGGCGTTTTCCCATCGCAGCTTCTTTGTCTTCATCGTGGGCCACGGGGTCTCGCTCTGCGGGAGCTGGATGCAGAGCATGGCCCATGCCTGGCTCGTGTACCGGCTCACCGGGTCACCCTTTCTTCTCGGCTTCGTCGAATTCCTCGCGCGCTCGCCCATTCTCCTCTTCGGCGTCATCGGGGGCGCGATCGCCGATCGCTGGCCCAGGCGGCGGCTGCTGCTCGTCACGCACGCGCTCCTCGCGCTCCAGGCCTTGCTCCTCGGCGTGCTCACATTGAGCGGACGCGTCACCCTCGAATGGATCTTGGGGTTGGCGGTCTTCATGGGATTGGTGAGCGTCATTGAAGTGCCCGCGAGGCAGGCCTTCCTGACGGATCTGGTCCCGCGCTCCGACATCCCCTCGGCCATCGGGCTGAACTCCTCGATGTTCAACGCGGCACGCGTGATCGGGCCCTCGGCGGCCGGCCTGGTCGTCGCGACCGCGGGCGAAGGCCTCTGCTTCGTGATCAATGCGGTCAGCTACCTCGTCATCATCGGCTGCGTGCTCGCGATCCGCCTGCCGACGCGACGGCGAGGCGAACCGCTGGCGACGACCCGGCTCCTGAAAGAAGGGCTGGCCTACGCCTGGGGCACCCCCCACGTGCGCGCGATCCTGCGTCTGGCCACGCTGCTGAGCCTCGCCGCCCTCCCCTTCACGACCCTGCTCCCGATCTTCGCGGTCGACATTCTGCAGGGCGGTCCCGGCACGTTCGGCATCCTGATGGGAGCGACGGGGGTGGGCGCCTTGGCGGCGGCGCTGTATCTCGCCCGGCGGCCCTCCGCCGAGGGGCTCGACGGCGCCATCGGCCACTCCGTCGTCTGTTTCGCGTGCGGGCTCCTCGCCCTGGCGGCAAGCCCCACGATCTGGCTCTCCGTGGCCGCGCTGCTCCTCGTCGGCTTCGGCATGGTGAGCAGCCTGGCCGCCGCGAACACCTTGCTGCAGTCGCTCGCCCCCGATGCGATGCGCGGCCGCATCGTGAGCCTCTACGTCACGGTGTCGCTCGGCATGACCATATTCGGAAGCCTGCTTGCAGGAACAGGCGCCACCTACCTGGGGGCGCCGCTCACGGTCGCGCTCGGCGCCTTGGTAACCCTCGGCGCCGCGGCTGCGTATTACACCTCGCTCCCGGCGATCCGGCGGCACATCGAGGAGCACCGGCTCTTCGCGGCGGAGGAGCTCCGGGCGTCTTGACCGACGCCCGACCGACCTGCCAAGGTAGGAGCCGCTCATGAATTTCTGCAGCCACTGCGGCATGCCCGTCAGCGTGAAGGTCCCGAAGGGTGAAACGCTGCCGCGGCATGTCTGCGACCGCTGCGACACCGTTCATTACCAGAACCCCAAAGTCGTCGCCGGCTGCATTCCCGAGTGGGAGGATCACATCCTGCTTTGCCGTCGCGCGATCGCGCCCCGGGAGGGATTCTGGACCTTCCCGGCCGGATTCATGGAAATGGGTGAGAGCACGGAGGACGCCGCCGCCCGTGAGACGCACGAGGAGGCCGACGCGCGCGTGGAGGTCACGCACCTCTTTGCCCTCTTCACGCTCGTGCGGGTGAACCAAGTCTACGTCGTGTTCCGGGGCCGTCTCCAGAACGGCGAGTACGGCGTCGGACCGGAGAGCTCCGAGGTCGAGCTGGTCCACCCGGACAAGATTCCGTGGGACGCGCTGGCGTTTCCGGTCGTGCACGAAGTGCTGCAGCGGTACGTCGAGGACCGGCGCACCGGCCTCTTCGGCGTCCATTTCGGCGTGGTGACGCGGGGGCTCGGATAAAACCGCGCTGCTACTTCCGTCATCCCCGCGAAAGCGGGGATCCATCTTTATCCGGATTCTTCCAGTTTCTCCAGGGCCGATGACAAGCCCTGAGGCCCCCTGGATTCCTGCTTCCGCAGGAATGACAGAAAGAAGACGCAGCTACCTATCCGGCAACCTTACTTTCACCCAGACTATTTCCCGATGGGGTCTTTTCCTAGAAGACCTTGTGAAGAAACGCGCTGAGCCGGCTGAGCACGGTCTCTGGCATTTCATGCCCGCCGTCGAACCCCACCCAGTCCACGACCACCCCCGCGTCCGTGAGAAATTCGCGTAACTGCTCCGCGAGAAAGTATGGAAGCACGTCGTCGGACCGGCCGTGACTCTGCAGGACGCGGAGTCCCCGCCGTCCGGACATGAGCGGGAGCCACTCGTCGCGCGCGAGCACCGTCCCGCTCAGCACCGCGAGGCCGGCGAAGGCGTGATCGGAGCGCAAGGCCACGTCGCAGGCCAGCATCGCCCCCTGGGAGAATCCGCCGAGCACCATCTGCTTCGGAACGGCGCCGAGCCGCTTCCCGGCGTCCTCGAGCAGGGCGAGGACCCTGTCCCGCGCTTCCGCCATGCCCTTCGGCACCTCGCGCGAGAGATTGCGCGGCCGGCCCGTGGCAAAGTGCTCGTTCAACTGACGCACGTCGATCATCCACCAGGCCCGCGACTCGCCGAACCCCATGTCGATCGGGAGCGGGCCTTCCGGAAACAGGAACCTGGTCCCGGGAGGCGCCGCGAGAACGTCGGCAAGCGGCACCAGATCGTCACCCGGCGCCGCCCAGCCATGGAGCAGGACGACGACCGGCCCGTTCCCTCCGCCACGCCCGTCCGTCCCGCCCGTGATACGGACCCGCAAGCCCCCGAGTCGTTCCTCTCTCATGTGCCACACCTACGATGAGCAACTCACGACGAGGTGCTTGCCCCAGCTCGGCGGCGCAGCCGCATAGGGCTCCATCCCGGCTTGCTCGGTGTACGGATCGCGCAGGAGCTCGAGCAAGCGGTCGATTTCCGAGAAATCCTTGTCTCGTCGAGCGCGATCGATGGCCTCCTGTGCCAGGTAGTTACGCAGCACGTACTTTGGATTGACGCGGTTCATCCGCTGCTTCCGCTCGTCGTCGCGACTGCCTTCCGCCTGCAATCGCTCGCGATACTTCGCGGCCCACCGGTCGAAGGCGTCTCGATCGAGAAACCAGTCCCGCAGGACCTCATTGCGCGCCTCCGGCGCCGTCTGGAAGTCGCCCAGCGCTCTGAACCCGTTCGTGTAATCGACCCGGCTCTGCTGCATGAGTCCCAGCCAATCGGTGACGAGCGTGCCATCATCCGGTCGTTCCTCACGGAGCCCGATCTTGCGGCACATGAGGTGCGTGTACTGTCGGTTCACGGCGGACTCGAAGGTGTCCAAGGCCTCCTTGAGGGCGTCTTTTGACGCGAGCGGCACCAGGGCCTGCGCGAGGCAACTGAGATTCCAGAGAGCGATGTACGGTTGCCGATCGAACGCGTAGCGCCCGTGGTGGTCGGAATGGTTGCAGATGAACCCCGGATCGTAGTCGTCCATGAAACCGAAGGGGCCGTAGTCGAGCGTGAGCCCGAGGATCGACATGTTGTCCGTATTCATCACGCCGTGCGCCCATCCGGCCGCCTGCCACTTCGCGATCAGCTCCGCCGTGCGTGTGACGACCTCCTGGAACAGGCGCACATACTTGTCGGCGGCCCCTCGAATCTGAGGGAAATGCTGAGCCAGGACGTAGTCGGCCAGGTGCTGGAGCAGGTCGAACTGCCGGCGATAGTAGAAGACCTCGAAGGTCCCGAAGCGCACATGGCTGGGCGCCATCCGGAGCAACGTGGCCCCTGTCTCGACGGTTTCCCGGTAGACCTTGTCGTCGCTTCCGACGATGCACAACGCGCGCGTGGTCGGGATCCCCAGCGCATGCATGGCCTCGCTGCACAGGTATTCGCGAATCGTGCTGCGCAGGACGGCCCGGCCGTCGCCATCCCGCGAGTACGGCGTCTGGCCTGCGCCCTTGAGGTGCAGGTCCCACCGCTCCCCGGCTTCGTTGCGCACCTCCCCCAGGAGGATGGCGCGCCCGTCCCCCAACCGGGAGACATAGACCCCGAACTGGTGCCCCGAGTAGAGCATGGCGAGGGGATCGGTGCCCGGAACGAGCAGGTTTCCGCCGAAGCAGGCTGCGAACTCGGGGCGACTTGCCTCCGCGGGATCGAGGTCGATGAGCGCCGCGGCCGCCCGATTGAAGCTGACGAGGTAGGGCGGCTGCGAGAACGGGGTCGGGGGGAGCTTGCTGTAGAACGCCTCGGGGAGGGCGGCGTAGGAGTTGTCGAAGCTCAGACCTTCGAGTGGCTTCAGCGACCGCATGGCTCCATTCGTACCATGGACCGGAGGATCCTTGCCAGCCGCCGCTCGTCCCTGGCGTCAGCGCTGGATGAACGCGATGGTCGCGATGCCTCCCAGCATCATGACGAACTGGATGAGCCCGCTCGCCGCGCCTCGGCGTCCATGCAGGCCGGGCACCAGATCCGCCAGGCCGATGTACAGGAACCCCGAGGCCGCGATCGCGAGAATGTAGGGGACCACGGTCGTCGCCTGCCCGAGCATCGCATAGCCCAGCAGGGCACCGGCCAGGGTCGCCAAGCCGGACAGGCCGTTCCACAGCAACGCCTTCGCCCTCGAGAAGCCGCTGCCGAGGAGAATGATGAAATCACCGATCTCCTGTGGAATCTCGTGCCCGATCACAGCCACGGCGGTGGCGATCCCCAACGAGGGCGACGCCACGAACGCCGCGGCGACGGCGACGCCGTCCACAAAGTTATGGAAGGCGTCCCCGATGAGAATGAGGTTGCCGGCCTTCATGCCGTGCAGGTGCGGCACGTGATGGACGTGCCCCGCTCCCCCCTGACCCCGCGCCTGCTCGCCAGGGTTTCCATCCGCTTCCCCGTGGGCATGGCGCCAGATGACGAGGGACTCGAGCACGAAGAACACGACCACCCCGACGAGCAGCGTGGCGGTGACGTTGCGCACGGGTGCCTGCCCGAGGGCTTCGGGCAGCAGGCCGATGATCGCGGTGGCGAGAACCGTGCCGGTGGCGTAGCTGAGGAGATAGGGCGTGACGCGGGCTCGCACACGGTCCGAGATTAACATCACGAGACCCGCGGGCGCCAACGCACCGAGGCTGGCGAGCAGACCGAACAATAGGATGTACAGGAGAACAGGGTCTACTTGCGACATGGCCTCAGGGAGCGGCGCGTGGGACGACAATCGAGGACCACGGGGATCCTCCTGGGGAGCGGGCAGGTCCTGGGCGGCGAGGAGCTCCGGCAGGTGATCCGGTCGGCTGATCGACGCTTGCTCTGCGCAGGGACGGGCGGCTCAGGCACGCGCGGCCTGGCTCTCCGGCCTGCGTCGGGATCGTTTCAACGAACGGCTCGGCGCAGGGGGGGTCGCGTTCGGTCGGCGGTGCGGGGCACGACAACGTTCAGGAAATTTTCTCGCCCCTGGCGCGTAAATCGGCGACGACCTGCGAGATGCCGCGTCGATCGATGATCTTGATCCCGTGCGCGGACACGCGAAGCCGAACCCAGCGTTTCTCTTCCGGCAGCCAAAACCGCTTCGATTGGAGATTCGGGTAGAATCGCCGCTTCGTCTTGTTGTTGGCATGGCTCACGTTGTGACCGGCCACGGGCTTCTTGCCGGTCACCTGACAATACATTCCCATAGGTCTCCCTCTCGCTCGCGCTCCCCTGAGGCCGCACAACCGGGCGGCCCAGAGAGCGTGTCTGCCTCGACCAGAGCTGAATCGTCATCTGCAGGCCATAAAGGTGGCCAAAACCATGTTCCTTAACAAACCTGCACCCATGCCGTCAAGCGTTGCGTGCCCTCGTGGATCCGCCCCCGAGACTGCCGCAACATGGGCTCCTCGGCTCCCGAGAGGGGACACTTGACTCCGAGGATGCCGGGCTTACTTAATTGGGCCGGAGCCATGGGTGTCAGGGAGGGCTGTGTGTCATGACCTCGCCACAGAGGAGTCGCCGCGATCGGACAATCGGCTGGAGGCTCGCGCCGGCCGCAGTCGGGCTGGTCTTCCTGTTCGGGGTGCTCGCGCAGTGCTCCGGTGAGCAGCCGCCGGCGGGCAGCGAGCCCGCCGCCATCGCCGCTCTCACAGGCTCGTCTCCACGGGCGGATGGTGTTCCCTCCAACGAGACCTTCATCGCAGTCGCCAAAATGGCCCGCGCCTCCGTCGTCAACATCTCGTCCATTCGGGGAGGGGACGACCCCGAGCAGCGCTCTCCCTTCCCCTTTTTCGACGATCCCTTCTTCCGACGTTTTTTCGGCGACGAGTTCGAGCGCCGCTTCCAGCCGCCCAGCGAGCGTCGCGAGCAGGGGCTTGGCTCCGGCGTGATCGTGACGGCGGACGGGTACATCATCACGAACAACCACGTCGTGGAGCAGGCCGACGAGATCCAAGTCCTGTTGAGTGACAAGCGCAAGCTCAAGGCCAAGGTCGTCGGCACCGATCCCAAGACGGACATTGCGGTGGTGAAGATCGAGGCCGACGGGTTGCCAACGCTGCCATGGGGCGACTCGACCACGCTCCAGGTGGGGGAGATGGTGATGGCCGTCGGCAACCCCTTCGGGCTCAATCAGACCGTGACGCTGGGCATCATCAGCGCGGTCGGGCGGGCCAACATGGGGATCGTCGACTACGAGGACTTCATCCAGACCGACGCCGCGATCAATCCGGGCAATTCCGGTGGCGCGCTCGTGAACCTGAAAGGCGAGCTGATCGGCATCAACACGGCCATCTTCAGCC
>JBFKNO010000134.1:0-7526 GCA_041629275.1 Nitrospiraceae bacterium | reverse complement strand
GGACGCTTGATCTGCGTGCGTTTCATACGAGCCTCCCCTGCGTGACTGGTTGCCAATCGAACCGGGCTCAGTCGTCATGGTGATGAGCTGTTGAAAAGCGTATTACGCGTCCCAATTCCTTTCTCGGTCCGTGCTGAGTAAAGCTGAATGCGCGGGGCGGTTGCGGCGGCTCGGAGGCACCGCCCCACACCCACTTTACAGTATACCAAAGCGGACCGAACACAAGGAAAGATCAGAAATCTGACACCGTTCGGAGCGTCGGCTCAGGTGTGCTGCGCGGAAGCGGCAAGGGAGACTGGAAGGATCGGGGCCAGGTATTGACTCTGCGCTGGGGAGCCAGGGCATCATGGGACTATGGCGCAGCCACACCGTACGGTGGGTGGGACGCCTTTCACCGCCGCCCGCGAGGAGTGCGAGACTGTATGGATCTGGTACGACAAGCCCGTGAGAGCTCCCGTCCCCCACCATTCGAAGCGGCGCTGAAGCCATTCCAGGAGTACATCGACGCTCAGACGCTGGGGGGCGTGCTCCTCCTCGTCGCGACGACGATCGCCCTTCTCTGGGCCAACTCTCCCTGGAGCGAGACCTATGCCCAGGTCTGGCGAACCCCGATTACTGTCGGTGTCGGAACGTTCGTTCTCGCCAAGCCGCTCCATCTCTGGGTCAACGATGGCCTGATGGCCATGTTCTTTTTCGTCGTGGGCCTGGAGATCAAGCGGGAGCTCCTGGCCGGGGAGCTCTCCGACCCCCGCCTGGCCATCCTCCCCATCTTCGCGGCGGCCGGCGGCATGCTCGTTCCGGCGGCGGTGTATCTCAGCCTCAACACGCATGGTGAGGCGGTCTCGGGCTGGGGCATTCCCATAGCCACCGACATCGCGTTTGCGTTGGGTATCTTGGCGCTGCTGGGCAAGAGAGTGCCCTTCGCCTTGAAAGTCTTTCTCGTCACGCTGGCCATCGTCGACGATCTCGGGGCGGTGCTCGTCATCGCGCTCTTCTACACCTCCACCATTTCGCTCGAGAATTTGGCCGTCGGCGCGCTCTTTCTGATCGCGCTCATCGGGGCGAACCGTGCCGGCATTCGCCATCCAGTCGTGTACGCCACTCTCGGCGTTGGAGGTCTCTGGCTCGCGTTTCTGCTCTCCGGCGTCCACGCCACCGTCGCCGGCGTACTGGTCGCCATGACCATACCGGCCTGCCCCCGCATCGGCCACCGAGAACTGGTCGACAAGGCGAACTATCTCATCCGCCAGTTCGACACGCATGGGGAGACAGGGTCCACGGTGCTCGCCAATCCAAAGCAGGCCGAAGCGGCCACAGCGCTCGAGACCGCGAGCGACCTGGCCCAAACTCCGCTGCAACGGCTGGAGCATTCCCTCCAACCCTGGGTCACGCTCGGGGTCATGCCGGTGTTCGCCCTGGCCAATGCCGGGGTCGACCTGAGCGGGGACGTCCTCGAGGCCTTGACGCATCCGGTCGCGCTCGGCATCGCCCTGGGTCTCATGGTCGGAAAGCAACTGGGGATCACCGTCTTCTCCTGGGTTGCGGTGAAAGCCAATCTCGCCAGCCTTCCGGAAGGCGTCGGATGGCGACACATCTACGGCGCCAGTTGGTTGGGCGGGATCGGATTCACCATGTCACTCTTCATCGCCGGCCTGGCCTTCGGGGAGTCCTCCCTGCTGCCGCTTGCGAAAGTGGGCATTCTGTCGGCGTCAGTCCTCGCGGGTATAGCAGGATGGCTGATCCTTCGGGGCGCCGGGGGAAAGAATGCGGCATGACGACTCGAGCGGCCACGCCGTCACGGGATGGGGACTCACGGTCGATGCGTGCGAGCCTGGAGGATCCGGTAGGCACAGCCATGTGGCTGCATCGTAAACTGAAACGAGCCCTCCGATGAGAGCTCGACCACGCCGAGCGGCGATGCCGCAGCTTGCACGGTGTAGGTGCCTTCCAGGAGGACGGTGCCGTTCTTCGAAGGGTGCTGATCTTGAAGGGACAACGTCAGGGTCGTGTCCTTGAACATTTCCTTCCGCTCCTCTGCCACCAATTGGCGAATCTCGCCTCGTCCCTGAACCGTTTTCCCCGACGGACTCGTGAATTCGCCCTCCTCCGCGAACAACGAGACGAGCGACGCCGCATCATCCTGATTCCAGGCGGTGACGAAGGCGTCGACGACGCCTTCGACTTCTTGCTGTGCGCGCGATGTCTCGCAGGAGGGAGAACCCTCCCCGCTCGCTGTGGGCAGGAAGCCTTCGAACAGACCTGCGGACAGGAGCAGGACGATCACCCTCAGGGGAGGACTGTTCCGGACGGCACGCATCCTACCCCCTCATCGGGTCAGGACCCGCTCAGGGATCGAACGTAGGCCATGACATCCAGCAGCTGCTGGTCGTTCAGCAGGCCCCGCCAGGCAGGCATGGCGGCACCGACGCCGTTCCCGATCGCATCCAGGAGTCGCTCATCCGACATGTCTCGCACTTCGCGCACGGTCAACTTCGGAGCCGGCGGCGTCGTCGACTTGGCCATCGGGCCGTCTCCAAGACCCCTCTTGCCATGACACACCGCACAAAACTGTTGATAGGGCTCTTTTCCCCTCTTCGCCTCGCCTTGTTCGGCGGCAAGGCCGAAGGCGGATGCCCCGGTCATGCCGATCACACACACAATTGCCAAGATCAGCGCGAGTCGGTTCCCAACGAACATGTGCACCTCCTCGAAGACGTGGACGGCTGGGAGTAGGATACCCGATTTGAGAGCCGAGGGTGAAGATGTCTCACGAAGGCTCTGTCCCCCCCCGGTTCTCACACCCTCTACGCTCATGAAGGGCCTGTCAGGTGCCACCGGGCGCAGACACGGCACAGTCGATTGATAAACCAGTCTTTTCGCTGTTATTGTGGGCACGGTGCCCTACGGAATTTTGTCAGTCTGAGGTCGGTTCGCATTCGCCCATGCCCACCCACGAGGAGGCCAGCATGCACTGTGCTCGTCTGCGCCAAGTGTGGCCCTGGCAGAATCCGCACGCGTCCAACCGAAGAACCCGATCCGGGTGGATGACGCAGTCGGCTCTCCTGATCTGCCTCGTCTGGTTGCCGGCACCTCCCGGCACGGCGGCGGCCGAGCAAAGGACCGCGCAGCCAGCGGTGGATCCATCCCAAGTGTTACGACTGAGCCTGACCGACGCGATCGGCCTCTTTCTCAAACAGAATTTCGACCTCTTGATCGCGCGCTACGGCATCGACACCTCGAAGGGCGCCGAGGTCACCGCCCGACTCTTCCCGAATCCGCTCTTCTCGCTGATTGGCACGGCAGCCTTCACGCAGGGACAGACATTCCGGGAGACACGGTCGATCACGCCACAGATCGAGCAACTCTTCCTCATTGCGGGAAAACGCGGCTATCGAATCGAAAGCGCCGAGCAGGGAGTGCGGACGGCCGAAGCAGGCTTCGAGGACGCGCTGCGACTCTTGGGCCTGACGGTCAAGGAGACCTATTTCCGCGTCCAACTCGCGCGGGCGCAGTTGGCCCTGGCGCAGGACAACCAGCGCCGCTTCGAGCGGATCCTGGCCATCAGCGACGTCCGATTCAAGAAGGGCTTCATTTCCGAGCTCGACCTGATCCGGCTCCGCCTGCAAAAGGTGGATTTTGACGCGCAGGTGATCGCGATCATCCAAGAGCTGCAGGCCGCCCTGGGCGACCTACGCGTGTTCCTGGGACTTTCCCCCTCCGTGGAGCTGGTCCTCGACACCGAGCTCGCGTACCGGCGCGTCGAGCCCGATGTCTCCACCCTGAGGCAGCAGGCGCTGGAATCACGCCCCGATCTGCGGGTCAAACGGCACCTGCTCGCCCAGCGCCAGGCCGAGCTCAAACTGGCCAAGGCCTTTCGCTATCCCGACCCCGTGGTCGGCGGCTCCTACAACGCGCAAGGCCCTCGAGGCCCCGACAATCAACAGATGTACGGCCTGAGCTTCAGCGTGCCCCTGCCCATCTTCGATCGGAATCAGGGCGGGATCATCCAAGCCGAGGCCACCGCACGCATGGCCCAAGCGGAGGTAGAAAAAATCCTCGTGCAAGTCCAGAATGAGGTCGATGTCGCCCACGGCCAATTGGTTCAGTCACGGACGCTGGTCGAGGCCTACCGCGGCCGAGTCCTGGAGAACGCGCGGATGGCCTTCTCGATCGTCGAGCAGGCGTATCAGAAAGGGGGCGTCACGCTCATCGATCTGTTGGACGCCGTGCGGACCTCCCTGACGATTCAGCAGGACTACCTCGAGGCGCTCTACCGCTACCAGCAGAGCCTGTTTCGACTGGAAAGCGCCACAGGACAAGAGATTACCGCATGATATCCAGGCTCCTGCTCGTGCTCCTGGTCGTCACGCTGCCCCTCCAGGCAGCCTGTGGGCGTGATGACACGCGGGAGGCGGCAGGCGGAGCCCCCCCCAAAGCCGCTAGCCAGATCTCCGGCGGGGCGCAACCGTCCGGCGCGTCACCGGTGGTTCAGACGGTGGCCGTCGAGATGGAACCAGGCTCGGCGAAACTGAGCCTCGCCGGGAGAATCGCGTACACCGAGGACGGCTACTCACGGGTTTCCTCCGCGCTGCAGGGGCGTGTCATGCAGGTCCACGTGAAGCTGGGGGAGGCGGTGAAGCGGGGGCAGGTCCTGGTCACGATCGAGAGCCCGGAGATCGCCGCGGCTTACTCGGAATACATCAAGGAACATTCCGACCTCGCCTATGCAAAACGGGCCTACGACTTGGCGAAGGACCTCTACGCCATCAAGGCGCTGGCGCTCAAGGACGTGAGGCAGGCCGAGAACGACTTCGTCAAAGCGCAGGCCGAGTTCCGACGGGCACGCGAGCGCCTGTTGGCCCTCCAAGTGCCCGCCTCCGAGCTGACCAAGTCACCCGGCAGCCAGCGCATCACCTCCCAATACCGGGTCCGAAGCGCGATCGCCGGGACGGTCGTGGAGCGCAACGTCGCGGCGGGTCAGAGCGTCAGCGGTGACCCCGGGCAGGTGCTGATGGTGATCGGCGACCTGGCTGCGCTCCAGGTGATTGCCGATGTTTATGAGAAGGATCTCAGCCTCCTCCAGGTCGGCCAGCCCGTGACCGTCACCGTGGAAGCCTACCCCGAGACGACATTCCCCGCCGTCATCACGACGATCGGCGATGTGGTCGATCCGACGAGCAGAACCATCAAGCTGCGGGCCTCGCTCGACAACTCACAGCACAAGCTCAAGCCGGAGATGTTCGCGCGCCTCGAGGTCGAGCTCCGGGACGGGATCGCCTTTCCCATGGTGCCGCGTGAGGCCGTGCTCGAGATGGACGGCAAGACCTACGTCTACGTGTCCCAGCCGGATGGGCGATTCACCAAGCAAGCCGTCAGGGTGGGGGTGTCCAGCGGGCCGAAGGTGCCGGTGCTGGAGGGACTGTCTCGAGGCGATCACGTGGTGACGAAAGGGGCTATTCTCCTGAAGGGAAAGGATCGCGCAGAGAAGAAGTCCGGAGAGCTCCGCAACGCCACTGTCGACGCAGGTCAGCAAGGCCGATGATCGCGCGCCTCGTCGAGCTGTCCTTGAGTCAGAAAGCCCTGGTCTTCACGCTCGGGCTCATCCTTCTGTTCAGCGGATTGTACGCCTTCCACCTCCTCGATGTGGTGGCCTACCCCGACCCCTCTCCTCCCATGGTGGAGGTGATCACCCAGTACCCGGGATGGTCACCCGAAGAAATGGAGCGGTTGATCACGATCCCGATCGAGATCGCGATGCAGGGCATGCCGGGATTGACCGATATCCGATCGCTGTCGATCTTTGGGCTGAGCGACATCAAGATTTACTTCGACTTCGGGACGAGCTACACCCTGGACCGGCAGGAAGTGCTCAATCGCTTGCAGCAAGTGGCGCTCCCGGAAGGCGCGCAACCCGCGATCTCGCCCTGGTCCGCCATCGCAGAGATCTATCGGTACGAAGTCGTGGGAGAAGGCTCGGAATTGACCGAGCTCAAGACACTCCAGGACTGGCAAATCAGGCGCGCCTTCAAGCAGGTTCCGGGCGTCATCGACGTCACGGCCTTCGGCGGGACGACGAAGGAGTACCATGTGGAGGTGGACCCCGGCCTGCTGATCCAGTACGGCGTCAGCCTGCCGCAACTCATGGACGCCCTCCGCACGAGCAACGCGAACGTCGGCGGCAGCTACCTGACGCTGGGGTCCCAGAGCTTCAATGTCCGCGGCGTCGGCCTGATTCAGACAGTGGACGATATCGCCGACATCGTCGTGGCTCAGAAGCAAGGCACGCCTGTCTACGTCAAGAACCTCGGCCGGATCAGCATCGGCCATTCGATCCGGCTCGGCAAGGTCGGCATCGATGACCGAGACGATGTCGTCGAGGGGGTGATCCTCCTGCAGCGGGGGGCCAAGGCCCTCCCCACCCTCGAGCTGGTCAAGAAGAGGATCACGAACCTCAACGAGTGGAAGCTGCCGGAGGGGGTGCGCCTCAGCACCTTCTACGATCGCACGGTTCTCATCCACACCACGATCGAGACCGTCATGCACATCGTGGTCAGCGGCATCGTGCTCGTGTTTCTCATCCTGTATCTGTTCCTGGGACATTTGCGGGCCGCGGTCATCGTCGCGCTCACCGTTCCCATGGCGCTGCTCTTCACCTTCAGCATGATGGTCGTGATCGGCGAATCCGCGAACCTCATTTCCCTCGGGGCGATCGATTTCGGCATCATCGTCGACGCGACCCTCATCATGGTCGAGAGCATCTTCTATCGCCTTGGCCATGCTCGGACCACGGGCCTGCCTCGGGATGCGCTGATTCTCCAGGCAGCCCAGCGCGTCGGGCGACCGGTGTTCTTCTCGACCGCCATCATCGTGGTGGCCTTCATCCCGCTCTTCACCATGACCGGCGTCCCCGGCAAGGTCTTCGCGCCCATGTCCGTGACCTACGGCTTGGCACTCGTGGGATCACTCCTCATGGCCAGCACCCTCGCCCCGGTCCTCTGTTCGTTGTTCCTGACCGGCCACATCGAAGAGAAGGAAACGGCGCTGGTGCGCGCGGTCCGCCGACTCTACCGACGGGTCTTGCTCTGGGCCCTCGGACACCAGGCGATCGTCCTGGGGATCGCCCTCGGGCTGCTGTTCACGAGCCTCGTCGCCCTGCGATTCCTCGGTGGGGAGTTCATGCCGGCTTTGGAGGAAGGCAACTTATGGGTGCGCGCGACCATGCCGGTCGACATCTCCTTCCAGGAGGCGGCGAGCCTGTCGGGCGACATCCGACGGGTCTTCCTCCAGCACTCTGAAGTGACCACCGTGGCCTCTCAGCTCGGTCGTCCCGACGATGGAACGGACCCGACGAGCTTTTTCAATGCGGAGTTCTTCGTCAACCTGAAACCCCCGAATCAATGGCGCAAGGGTCTCACCAAGCGACGGCTGATCGAAGAGCTCGAAGCTCAGCTCCCCGCCTTTCCCGGCGTGACCTTCAACTTTTCCCAGCTCATTCAAGACAACGTGGAAGAAGCCATGTCGGGGGT
>JBFKNO010000133.1:0-7546 GCA_041629275.1 Nitrospiraceae bacterium | reverse complement strand
GCACCTGACTCAGGGCATCGCGGCACGACGGTCCGAAGCTTTGCCTGCAACGTGCAAATCCTGCCGATCCCGTTGACGCTCGCGGGCCCGGACCGCACAGATGGGTTGACGCTGGTTGCGTTCTAACACGGTCGCCCCCCTCACCCCAGCCCTCTCCCCCTCCGGGGAAGAGGGGAGGGAGAGGGGGATCGCGGAACGCACCGTGATGAGAATGAGGCGTTGGGTGGTCGAGTGAAAGAGAGGTGATGTCATGACATGCACGCGCTGTCAGGGCTTGATGGTGGAGGATTACCTGCTGGACATACAGAATCCGGGTGGCGACCTTTGGGTCCGGGCCTGGCGATGCATCAACTGTGGGGCAATCCAGGAACCGGTGATCGACCTCAACCGCCGCGCAGCCAGCCCGGCAGGCAGCCGCGATTCGGAGTACCAAGCCGCCTAAGCCAGCTCAGGGCGGCCACTCATCTCAGTCACCAGGCACACCAGCATTCAGGAGGAGGTACCATGACGACAATCATGAAAGCGTTCAATCCACAGGCCTACGCGCTCATGCGCATCGTGGTGGGGCTGTTGTTTCTCTGGCACGGGACCCAGAAGCTCTTCGCCTTTCCGGCGGCGCCGCCCCAGATCACCGCCTTCGTCACCTACGTCGCAGGACCGATCGAGCTGGTGGGGGGCCTGCTCGTCATGATCGGGCTTTTCACCGGCTGGGCCGCGTTTCTCTCCAGCGGGCTCATGGCCGCCGCCTACTGGATGGTGCACGGCACCAAGACGCTGTTTCCTCTCATGAACGGGGGCGAGCTCGCGGCGCTCTACTGCTTCGTGTTCCTCTTCATCGCGTCGCAGGGCTCCGGCATCTGGAGCGTGGACGCGGCCCGCGGCTCGTCCTGAGCCAAGCCCACGCGGGCGGCAACGGGCAAGCGGCAAGGGAAAGGGTATTCATGCTGAGAATCACCGTGCAGACGGACAAGATCGGCGCCCTCGTCCAGCTCGAGGGTCGCCTGGCCGGATCCCTCGTGCAGGAGGTGGAGCGCTGCTGGGACGCGGCTCGCCGGGACAATCAGGGCCGGCCCCTGCGGGTCGACCTGCGGTCCGTCACCTACATCGATTCCGACGGGAAGGCCTTGTTACGACGGCTCCACCAACAGGGTGCCGGCCTCATCGCGGCGGGCTGCTTGACCAGATCCTATGTTGAAGAGATCACGCGATGTGGGTGACAATAGCGGGAGTTGTGACGGGCCGCATGCGCACAGTGAGGTCATCCGCAGTCGAGGCAGCCGGGGAGATTACCATGAGCAGAGGAGTGGGGTCGGAGCCAGGGAGGGGCGCGGTCGTCCTGCGGGCCTTCCTCGTCGTGGTCTCCGTCGTGACGGCGGGCTGCATGGAGGAGGTCGATCCGAGCCCGGCTCCCCAGGTTCCTCGCGTCGAGGTGGTCACCCTGACGCCGCAAACGGTGCTGGACGAGCCGGAGTTCATCGGGCAGACCGAGGCGTTTCGGCCGGTCGAGATCCGGTCGCAGGTGACGGGCCTGCTCAAGAAGGTGTTCTTCACCGAAGGGCGGAACGTCACGAAGGGCGACCGGCTGTACATGATCGATCCCGTGCCGTTCCGGGCGGCCCACCTCAGTGCGAAGGCGATGGTGGCGCAGGCCAGGGCCCGCCTGGTGCAGGCCAAGCAGGACCTGGCCCGGACGAAGCCGCTGCTCGCCGAGCAGGCGGTGAGCCAGAAGGATTTTGACGATGCGGTGGCCGAGGTCCTGGCGGCCAAGGGGGCGCTCGAGGCGGCGCAGGCGGAGGTCGTCCGATCCCGGTGGGAGCTGGACAACACGAACATCGTCGCGCCGATCAGCGGCCGCATCGAAAAAAGCCGCCTCTACGAAGGTCGTCTCGTCTCGGCGCAGACCGACCTCCTGACCGTCATCCATCAACTGGATCCCATGTACGTGAACGTCAGCGTTCCCGAGAGCTACCTGCTCCGGCGGCGCCGCGAGCTGGCGGAGAAACGGGTGCAGCGACCGGAGCTGTTCCAGCTCCGCGGGCGCATGACCTTCGCGGACGGCAGTGTCTACCCTTACGACGGCGTCCTGGACTTCGCCGATGTGGCCCTGCGTTCCGAGACGGGAAGCCTGCAGGGCCGGTTCGTCTTTCCCAATCCCGAGGGCCAGTTGTCCCCGGGCCAATCCTACTTTTACCCGGGACAGTTCGTCACGATCCGCCTGCTCGGATACGTTCGGACCGGCGCGATCCTCGTCCCCCAGCGGGCCGTGCAGCAGGGGCCCAAGGGCACCTTCGTCAACGTCGTCTCTGACGAGAACAAGATCGAGGTCCGCCAGGTCAAGGCGGCCATGTGGCATGGCCAGGAGTGGCTGATCGAGGACGGTTTGCGGGACGGGGAGCGCGTGGTCGTCGAAGGGCTGCATCGGATTCAACCCGGGATCAAGGTCGAGCCGGTGCCGTTCCGGAGCGGGCAGGACGCGCCCGCGTCCAACCCCGGGGGCGAGGCCGGCGACGGAGCCCCGTGAGCCCGAGGTTTTTCATCGACCGGCCGATCTTCGCGTCGGTCATCTCGATCGTGATCGTCGTGGTGGGGCTCGTCTCCCTCCGGGCCCTGCCCATCGCGCAATTCCCGCAGATCACCCCGCCGATGGTGCAGATCGAGGCCGACTATCCAGGCGCCAGCGCCGAAGTCGTCGCGGAGGCCGTCGCGCGCCCGATCGAGATCCAGCTCCCCGGCATCGACAACCTCCTGTATTACGACTCGACGAGCACCGATGACGGTCACATGACCATCCGGCTCACGTTCGAGATCGGAACGGACGTCGACATCGCCCAGGTCCAGGCGCAGAATCGCCAGCGGCTCGCGGAACCCCAGTTGCCGCCCGAGGTCGTGCGCCAGGGCATCACGGTCAAGAAGGTCTCGCCGGACCTGCTCGCGGTCGTCGCGCTCAGCTCCAGTGATCCCCGGCAGGACAACGTCTTTCTCTCCAACTACGCCATCCTGCGCGTGGTCGACAATCTCAAGCGGCTTTCAGGCGTCGGCGACGCGATGGTGTTCGGCGGACAGGACTATGCGATGCGCCTGATCCTGGACCCGATTCGAATGGCGCAGCTCGCCGTGACGCCGACCGACATCGCCAGGGTCGTGGAGGAGCAAAATCGTGACTTCCCGGCGGGCCGTATCGGCCGTGAGCCCGCGCCCGAGGGCACGGAGCTGACCATCCCGGTCATCACGCGAGGCCGGATGAGCGAGGTCAAGGAATTCGAGGAAATGATCGTCCGCGCTTACCCGGACGGGTCCATGGTGCGCCTGCAGGACGTCGCCCGCATCGAGCTGGGCGCGCGATCCTATGACCTGGAGGGGCGGTGGAACGGGAAGCCGAACGTGTTCATCCTGACCTTCCTCTCCCCCGGCGCCAATGCGCTCGAGACGGTCAGACGGGTGCGTGCGGAGATGGGAACGCTGTCGCAGAGCTTTCCGTCCGGTGTGAGCTTCGACATTCCCTATGACACGACCAAGTTCATCGAGGTTTCAATCAAGGAGGTCTACAAGACCCTGGCCGAAGCGATGATCCTCGTCATCCTGGTCGTCTATCTCTTCCTCCAGAGCTGGCGGGCGACGCTCATCCCGGCCGTGGCCGTGCCGGTCTCCCTCATCGGCGCCTTCGCCGGAATGGAGATCCTGGGGTTTTCGATCAACACACTGACGCTCTTCGGCATGGTGCTCGCCATCGGGATCGTCGTGGACGACGCCATCGTGGTCGTCGAGAACGTCGAGCGCCATCTGGACGAGGGCCTGCCGCCCCGGGAGGCGGCGAAGAAGGCCATGGACGAGGTGACGGGGCCGGTCATCGCGCTGGTCATCGTGCTCGCCGCCGTGTTTCTCCCCGTCGGGTTCCTCGGCGGGATCACGGGCGAGCTGTACAAGCAGTTCGCCATCACCATCACCCTGGCGGTCGTCATCTCCGGCGTCGTCGCGCTGACGCTCAGCCCGGCCCTCTGTGCCCTGGTGCTCAAGCCGGGCGAGACGGCCAAGGGGGGATTCTGGAAGCTGTTCAACCGGTCGTTTGCGTGGACACAGGAACGATATGTCGGGGTGGCGGGAGGCGTGTTGCGTCGCTCGGCGCTCTCGCTCGCGGTCTTCGGCCTCGTGCTCGTCGTGACGGCCGGGCTCTTTGCAAAGATCCCGTCGAGCTTCTTGCCGCAAGAGGATCAAGGCTACTTCATCGTCATGGTCCAATTGCCGGACGGCGCTTCCAAACAGCGAACGGACGCGGTCCTCGAGAGAGTGGAACGCTTCTTCCTCGCAATCCCGGCGGTGCATTCGACGGACGCCCTGTCCGGCCAGAACTTCATCTTCAACACGCGTGGGGCGAACCAGGCGACGATGTTCGTCCCGCTGCATCTCTGGAGTGAGCGCCAGAAGCCCCATGAGCAGGCCGGCGCCTTGATCGGGGCGGCATTTCAGGAGTTTGCCAAGATCCCCGAAGCGCTGATCCTGGCCTTCAACCCGCCGTCCATCAGGGGACTGGGGGCCACGGGAGGCTTTTCGCTGCAAGTCCAGGATCCGGGCGGACGGGACTTCAAGGAGTTTGCGGCCGTCGTCCGGGAGTTCATCGGTAAGGCTCAGCAGGATCCGGTGATCGGGGGGATCAGCACCAACTTCCGCGTCACCTCCCCGCGGCTCTTTGCCACGGTCGATCGCGATCGAGCCAAGGCCCTCGGGGTGCCGATCTCGGAGGTCTTCGACACCCTGCAGGCCTATTTCGGCAATCTGTACATCAACGACTTCGTCAAGTTCGGCCGCGTCTACCGGGTGCAGACGGAGGCCTCGGCCGGCTACCGGTCCAGCCCGGAGGACATTGCCAAGATCTACGTTCGCGCGCAGAACGGGAAGGGGGCCTCCATGATCCCCCTCGATACCGTCGTGTCGACCGAATTCACCAGTGGGCCGGACCCGGTCACGCACTTCAACGGCTACAACACGGCCCTGGTCCTGGGGGGCGCCGCGCCGGGCTACAGCTCGGGCCAGGCGATCGCGGCGCTCGAGCGCCTGGCCCGCGAGGTCCTGGTGCCGCGGGGCTACGGCATCGAGTGGAGTGGGATCTCGTTCCAGGAGAGCAAGGTGGGCGCGGAGTCGCTCTTTGCCTTCGCGTTCGGCGTGCTGATGGTTTTTCTGGTCCTCGCCGCGCTCTACGAGAGCTGGTCGGTCCCCTTCGCCGTCATCCTCGCCGTGCCCTTCGGGATCTTCGGGGCCCTGTCCGCGGTCTGGGCCCGCGGCCTCACCAACGACATTTTTTTTCAGATCGGGCTGGTCACCCTCATCGCGCTGGCGGCAAGAAACGCCATCCTGATCGTCGAGTTCGCCAACAAGCGGTACGAGGACGGCATGTCTTTGGCGAACGCGGCGCTCGAAGCGGCCCGGCTCCGGTTCCGTCCCATCATCATGACGTCCATGGCCTTCATCCTGGGCGTGGTGCCCCTGGTGATCGCGAGCGGCGCGGGGGCGGCGAGCCGGCACTCCATCGGCACGGGCGTCTTCGGCGGCATGCTGGCGGCGACGTTTCTGGCCATCTTCTTCGTGCCGTTCTTTTTCGTGCTGATCCGGGGACTGAGCGGAGCGCGACGCGGCGCCAGGCGGGAAGCCTCCCACGTGGGCCGGCAGCTCAGCCTCGAGCAGAAAGAGCCCTGAGATGCCGCTGGTCCCCTGGATCCTGCTCGCCGCCTTCTTGAGCGCCTGCGCGGTCGGACCTGATTACGTCCGCCCCGACCTCGAGCCGCCGGAGAGGTTTCGTCTTGCCGAGGACGCGCAGGCCGCACCGTCCATCGCCAACCTCCCCTGGTGGGAGCTGCTGCAGGACAAGGAGCTGCAGAGGCTGATCCGGATCGCGCTCGAGGAAAACAAGGACCTCCAGCGGGCCGCGGCAGCCGTCGAGGAATTCCAGGCGCGGGCGCTGATTGCCCAAATGGACTTCGCGCCACAGCTCAGTATGTCAGGAAACGCGCCCGCCTTCGGCCGGAAATCGAACTTCTCCGTACCCGGGTTTCCCAATCCCTTCAGCTACTACGTGCAGGGGAATTTGTCGTGGGAGCTTGATATCTGGGGCCGCATCCGACGGTCCAACGAGGCGGCCCGCGCGGATCTCCTCTCCCGCGAGGAAAATCGCCGGGCCGTGATCCTCCAACTGGTGAGCGGTGTCGCCCAGTCCTACTTCGACCTGCTCCAACTTGACCTGCAGCTCTCCATCGCCACAGGGACCCTTCGCTCGTGGGAGGAGTCGGTCGCCATTGCCCGTGCGCGCCTCAAGCGGGGCGTGGCTGCGCGCCTGGATGCCGATCAATTCGAGGCTGAGCGCGCGAACGCCGCAGCTCGCGTCGCGGAGCTGTCCCGACAGGTCGTCCAGAAGGAGAACGAGCTGAGCGTGCTGCTCGGGAGGAACCCGACGGAGATCCCGCGTGGGGGCACGCTCACCGAGCAGGTCTTGCCGCCGGACGTGCCGGCCGGCCTGCCGTCGGAGTTGCTCCAGCGCCGGCCGGACATTCTTCAGGCGGAGCAGGAGCTGGCCGCTGCGACCGCTCGGATCGGCGTGGCCTTGGCCGAGCGCTTTCCCAAGATCACCCTGACCGGCTTGCTCGGCGCTGCCAGCCCGCAGCTCTCTCAGCTCATCACCGACGAGGGCACGTTCGGGGTCGCAGGTCCGGCGCTCGCAGGGCCCCTGCTCAACGCCCAGGTCCTGGGGTTCCAGCAGCGGGCCGTGGAGGCGCAAGCCAAGCAGGTGCTTGCCCAATACGAGCAGACCATCCTCGTCGCCTTCAGGGAGGTCGAGGACGCCCTCGTCGCGGTCAAGACCGCCCGCGATCAGCGCAAGGCCCAGGCCGAGCAGGTGGAGGCGCTGCGGTCGGCGCTCCACCTCGCGACGCTGCGGTACCAGGGCGGCATCACGAGCTATATCGATGTCCTGATCGCCAAGCGGAATCTCTTCGATGCGGAGCTGGCGCTCGCCGAGACGCACCGGCTGCACCTGGTCTCCATCGTCCAGCTCTACAAGGCCCTGGGCGGCGGCTGGTCGCCGACTTCGGCACCGGCCCAGGAGCTGCCTCCGAAGGTGCTGGGCCGTACATGCGGGTAAGCCGATCGCAGACACTCGCCCATCGATTTTGATCTTGCGGCACCACCGACACGCTTGGTAAGAGGGGACCTTCCCACTCTTGTCCAATACAGCCTTTCCGCAAACGGGGCGTGGGCCGTTCTCGGACGAGACGAACGCGCAGACGGCGTCGTGCGACCAGCGTGCCGGCCTTGTGCCCCGGGCCGCCAGGGCCCCGGCTCGGCTCCAGCGCGTGTCCGCCACGCTGCTGTAGCTCGCGGAAGCAGGGCTGCGGCGCCCCCCATCCCCCACATCGGAATGTGGGGGTCGCCGATCCGGCCACGTCTGAATGCCGCAGACGTGGCCGGTCGGGCCTCGCTCCTGCTTCCGCGTCGCACACCAGACGGGCGTCCACGCGCTGGAGCCGAGCCGGGGCCCTGGCACCCCCTGTGGTGGCCGGTT
>JBFKNO010000132.1:0-7607 GCA_041629275.1 Nitrospiraceae bacterium | reverse complement strand
CCTCACGCCTCACGTTTTTTTGCGCGAGGGATGGCGCGCCTGACAGGATTTGAACCTGTGGCCCCTGGCTCCGGAGGCCAGTGCTCTATCCACTGAGCTACAGGCGCGACGGTCGCAAGCGCTCAAATTACCACAGCCGTTCGTGACCTGTCTAGGATAGGGAAGCACCGGCATGGCAGCGGGGTGCGTCTGGCGAGACAGAAACGGATTCCTCGGGACGAGCGGGGAGCCGGGTCAGTAGGTGTCTTCCATCTCGACGATCAAGTCACCCTTCGGAGAGAAGAATCCCTGCCCGTCGATCTGCACGACCCCGTCGCAGTTCTCCTGAAAAAACTGCAGGATCCAGCCGTTGAAATCGTAGCCGTCCTCGGAGATGTCGGAGGCGAGGTAGCCGCTCGTCACGAGAAACCGCGCCTTGGTGACGTAGTGGCGGATGAGGGTGGCCTCCTCGTCGTCGTAGACCTCCAAGCGCTCGAGAAACCGCGCGCGTTCCTCCTCGAGCATGTCCTTGTACGTGCCCCGGTCCCGGACACAGAAGAGCTGGACGGGCTTCTTGTCCCGGTTGTACCCCAGCGAGCACTGGACCCAGGCCCAGTCGTCCAAGGCGGCCGGGTCCATCTTCGGATGCAGCGGGAGCTGGCCGTGGGCCTTGAGGTAATCGAGCAGCAGGCGCAACGGCGGCGATTCATCACGGATGCAGAAGACCCGGGCATAGGTCAGCTTCTCTTCCTGTTGCGCTTCCGCGGGCTGACCGGGTGTCGAGACGATCGGTAATTCCTTTGCCATGGCAATTCCCTCTAAGGCGTTGGATATCCGCAGAGACTCCGCACGCATCCGTCGAGACGACGGTAATCTACTCCCCTTGGGGCGTTGCGCGCAAGGCGTCCCCACGTGGTTGTGAGTGATCTTTAGAAGCGGTGATTCCCCAAGCCAGACGCGGTTTTTGCTGTTGACAGCTTTTGGGGCTTTCGCTACACTCACTCCGGCTTTGGCGGACGAGACGAATCGACCTGCGCCCCAAGCTGGTTCCCTTACCTACTTCAAACGGCACACTCACGTTCTCAGACACGGGCGTTTCGCGGTAATCCACCATCCAGGAGGGCTCTATGGGAAAATCAATGACCAAGTCCCAGCTTGGCGAGCATTTGGCGGGCAAGTCGGGACTGACGAAGAAGGCGGCGGTTCAGCTCTTGGACGATCTGGCCACCCTTGCCTACAAAGAGGCCAAGAACACGTTCACGCTTCCGGGCATCGGCAAGTTGGTGCTGGCCAATCGCAAGGCCCGGATCGGCCGCAATCCGCAGACTGGCGAGCAGATCAAGATCCCCGCCAAGCGCGTCGTCAAGTTCCGCGTCGCGAAGGCCGCCAAGGACGCCATTCTCGGCAAGCGTTGACGCGCAGGACCCGCTTCCCGGGCTGAACGAAGCTCCGGCTCAATTTGTGAGGCTTCATTCGGTCTTCTTGCAGTAGCTAAAAGGGCCAGCCGCTCGGCTGGCCCTTTTTTCTTGCCCTGCTCAGAGGTCTCGCCCGCCATCCCGCCCACAGTCGTCTGTCAGAGCTCGCTGCATGGTTTCGCCTGCCTCTCCCCCTCACCCGAGCCCTCTCCCCCAAGGGGATAGGAGAGAGAGGAGAAGAGGGAGAGCCACGACGCTAGACAAGTGAAGGCCCGAGGCCCGTCCCTCCGAATCCGTCATGGGCGACGAGCTTGATGCTGTCGCCGTCGTTGACGAGGGTATCCTCGCTGGCGATCTTCTTGTTCACCGTCACCATCACCTTTTTCTCTTTCAGGAGCTGGAAGACCTCGCGTAACGCGTGACCCTGCCGTTGCACCAGCTTGCGGACGGAGATCGGCTCCGTCACCTTGCAGGCGAAATCGCGCTCGCCGTCGGCGGTCTGCAATTGGCCCATGAGCGTGATCGTGACCATTGGACGTGCTCCCCTGAGATGTCGGCCTGCCGGTCGATCCGGGGGCCCCCGGGCATCGCCGGGACCCTGGTCAAGGCTAGGGCCAGGGATTGACCGGCCTGTCCAGGTTTGCTAAGAATCTGCCATGCAAAGCTTGGACGTGAACAACCCCGACTTGCCGGATCTTCAATTCGTGCTGCTGGTCGCAGCCCTCTGTACCTGCGACCTTCCTTCCCTCAACCTGCCGGAATCGCTGCGGCGCGAGCTCTTCGACCGCTGCTGGGTGCTCCTGTACGAGTCGCCACCGCCCTCCGAGCCGGAGGCGCGCAAGCTCGACCTCCGTGACGGCACCGAGCTGACGCTGGAGGCGATGGTCCAGACGATCCGCAGGACGCTCGGCGAAGCCGGGATTACGAGGCTGACCTGGGACCATCCTCCGAGCGAGCCCAGGCACTCGAGCACACCGGCCGCGCAGCCGCTGATCGACCGGCTGCAAAAACTCTATCCCGAGCCGCCTGATCCCGCCGAACCTCCTCCTCGGGCCGATGACTGAGGTGGAGGGTCAGGGCAAGAAGGCGATGATTCTCACCGGCCCCCCCGTTCCCCCTTCAATTTTCATCGGCAGCGCCATCACCGTGGCCCCCCGAGCCGGCAGCCGATCCAGGGCGGCGACGTTCTCCAGGGCATAGACATCGGCCTCGTTGAACACCTGATGGGCGGGAAAGTCCCGCGAGGGACCGGGATCGATGCTCGCCGTGTCGATCCCGACACCCCGCACCTTGCGTTGGGTGACGAGGAACGACGCGACCTCGCGAGAGAAGCCGGGGAAGTGGAGGCTGCGCGGATCGTCGAGGTCGGCGGTCCCCAGATAGCGCGTGGCGTCGGGCCATCGCGAGGCCCAGCCGGAATACATGAAGACGATGGCATGGTCGGGAATGCGGCCGAATCGAGTCTCCCACGCGAGAATGTCCTTCACGGACATCGTGTAATCCGCATCCACCCGGCATTGCGCGCGCAGGTCGATCACGATGGCCGGCCCCATGAGCTGATCCACGGGGATCTGGTCCAGCGTCCGGCGCCCCTCCGCGAAATGAATGGGGGCGTCGATGTGGGTGCCCCCGTGCTCGGCTGCCGCAAAGTCGGCGGAGGTGTACCAGTACCCGCCTTCACTGAGACCCCAGGCCGTCCTCTCCCAGGTGAATCGTTGGTTGCCGGGCCAATAGACGGTGTCCTGGCCGAATGCGTGCGTCATGTCCACGACTCGGCCCTGCGGCGCGGGGCCGGCGCAGGCCGCAAGCGCGGCAAGGGCCGCAAGGGCCGCGCCCGGGGCCGTGATCCGCTGCCGTCCGTCAGTTTGCACGAGTCCGCTCCGATGGGGTCGGGAAAAACCTACCAGGTCGGCGCGCCCGAAGGCAACGGGGAGGCGCGGCCGTCCCACCCCTCGTTGACCGGCAGTCTTGGCGCGTGGTAGATAGGAATCATTCCTAGCAAGGAATGGCATGAGACTGACCCAGGATCAGATCAGAGAGCGATTTCGTGGTCGCGACGTGAAGATGACGCCGCAGCGCGCGGCGATCTACCGGGCGCTGGCGGAGCGTGTCGATCATCCGACGGCCGAGGACCTCTACCGTCAGGTGCGCCGCGGCTATCCCATGATCTCGCCGAACACCGTGTACTACTCCCTGGCGGTGTTGAAGCAAGCGGGCCTGGTGCACGAGGTCAACTACTGGCACGATCGCTCGCGCTTCGACGCCAATCTCGACCTGCACCACCACCTGATCTGCCTGGGGTGCCGCAAGATCCAGGACGTCGCGGACGTCGCGCTGGACCGACTGACGGTCTCCTCGCGACAACGCGGCGCGTTCGAAGTCACGGGGCATCGGGTCGAGTTTCATGGCTACTGCGCCGCGTGCCGGCGCGGGGCGCGGAGACGCTCCGCTCGAAGCAGGCACTAAATCCATCTCACGACAGCAGAGGAGGGTACAATGGGCAAGAGCCTCAAGGGCACCAAGAGCCACGACAACCTCAAAGCCGCGTTCGCCGGGGAATCGCAGGCCAACCGGCGCTACCTCTACTTCGCGCGTCGCGCCGACATCGAGGGCTACCCCGATATCGGCGGGCTGTTTCGTGACACGTCGGAGGCGGAGACGGGACATGCGTTCGGTCATATGGACTTCTTGAAGGAGGTCGGCGATCCCGCCACGGGTGTCGCGTTCGGCAACACCGAAGAGATGTTGAAGTCGGCCATCGAAGGGGAGACCTACGAGTACACGCAGATGTACCCGGGGATGGCCAAGACGGCCCGTGACGAGGGCTTCGCCGAGCTGGCCGAGTGGTTCGAGACCCTCGCCAAGGCGGAGCGCTCCCACGCCAACCGCTTCACCAAGGGCCTCGACAGCCTGAAGCAACAGGTTTAGATGAAGGGGTTCGATCTCATGACCCCGGGGGTCTCCCGCTCCACCCTGGAGCGGGAGACCCTGCGTGTCTACGACATCTGCGACGGATGCCGGCGCTGCTTCAACCTCTGCCCGTCCTTCAACACGCTGTTCGACCGGATCGACCGGCATGAGAGTGAGGTGTCCAAGCTCACGGCGGGGGACTCCGAGCGCGTGGCGCAGGAGTGCTACTACTGCAAGCTCTGCTTCAACCACTGTCCCTATACCCCCCCGCACCAGTACGAGATCGACTTCCCGCGCCTCATGATCGCGTGGAAGCAGCAGGTCGCCGGCGAGCGCGGGACCTCCTGGGCCCATCGATTGATGACGAAGACCGATCTGCTCGGCAGGGCCGCGACGTGGCTCGCGCCGGTCACCAACTGGGCCCTGCGCACGGGGTGGACCCGCGGGCTCCTGCATCGGGTGGTCGGGCTGCACCGGGACCGCCGGGTGCTCGCCTATCAACCGGAGCCGTTCACGCGCTGGTGGGCGCGGCGCGCCCCTGCCGCCTCGGCCGCGGCTCGGAACGGCAAGGTCGCCCTCTTTGCGAGCTGCCTGGTCAACTACCAGGCCACCGCCGTCGGCCGGGCTGCAGTCCAGGTTCTCGAGAAGAACGGCGTGGAGGTCGTCGTGCCCGAGCAGCGGTGCTGCGGCATGCCGTCCTTCGATGTGGGCGATACGGCGGCGATCGTGCAGGCCGCCAAGGTCAACCTGCGCCTCCTCACGCCCTGGCTCGAGCAAGGCTACGACGTCGTCTCGCCGGTGCCGAGCTGCAGCCTCATGCTGAAGCGGGAGTATCCCTATCTGCTGCCCGGCGAGGAGACGACCCGATTGGCCGAGCGGACCTTCGACATCTGCGAGTACCTGATGCGGCTGAAGCGCGCCGGCACCCTCGCGACCGATTTCGTCAAGAAGCCGGGGCGCGTGGCCTACCAGGTCCCCTGCCATCTCCGCGACCAGAACATCGGGTTCAAGTCCAAGGAGCTGATGGAGGCGGCCGGGGCCGAGGTGCGCATGGTCGAGCGGTGCTCGGGGCACGACGGCACGTGGGGCGCCAAGGTCGAGTTTTTCGACCTGTCCATGCAGATCGCCAAGAAGGCGGTGCGCGAGCTCGAGGATGCGCCGGCCGATGTCATCGCGTCCGACTGCCCGCTGTCGGCGCTGCAACTCGATCAAGCCGGGATGGGCTCGGACCCGCATGCGCGCCGGGTGGTCCATCCGATTCAAATCGTGCGCGATGCCTATGGGTTGCCGTCATGAGACCTCTCCTGCAGGACGATCTGATTCCACAAGCCGAATACGAGCGCCGGCGACAGGACTACCGGCGGCGCATCATCCATCTGAAGCAGCGACGCCGCATCTCGGTGGGCGAGCATCTCACGCTGGTGTTCGAGAATCGGGAGACCCTCCAGTTCCAGGTCCAGGAGATGTGCCGGGTCGAGCGCATCACGGAACCCGACAAGATCCAGGACGAGCTCGACGTGTACAACGCCATGCTCCCGGGCGACGGGGAGCTCGGCGCGACCCTCCTCATCGAGATCACCGAGGAGGCCCGCATGAAAGAGCTGCTCGACGCCTTCAAGGGGATTGATCGCGGCCAAACGGTCGCCTTGCGGGCGGGGGGCGAGGTCGTCTTCGCCGAGTTCGAGGGCGGTCACAGCAATGAGGAGAAGATCAGCGCCGTGCACTTCGTCAAGTTTCGTCCGGACGCGGCCTTCATCGACGCGCTCGCGTCGGGCCAGCGCCCGGTCTCGGTGAGCGTGGATCACGGGCCGTGCCAGGGTGAGGTGAACGTCCCCGACGGCATGCGCGAGGAGTGGCTGGCGGACCTGCAGCCGGAGTCCCTCTCGCATGGGAAACGGTAGCCCCGGAAAGATGGGACACGTCCTGCTGACCAAGCGCATCGAGTTCTCCGCCGCGCACCGGTACCACAATGACCGCTGGGACCCCGAGCGCAACCGGGCCGTGTTCGGCCCCTGCAACAACGCGCCGGGCCACGGCCACAACTATCTGCTCGAAGTCACGGTCGGGGGAGACGTGGACGAGCAGACGGGGATGGTCGTCAATCTCTACGATCTCAAGCAGGTGCTCAAGGCGGTGCTCGAGGAGTTCGACCACAAGCACCTCAACCTCGACACGCCGTATTTCAAGGACCGCGTCCCGACGACCGAGAACATCGCCGCCGTGCTGTGGCGGGTCCTTGCGGGGCGGCCGGAGATCGGTCGGCTCGAGGTCGTGCGGCTGTTCGAGGACGAGGACCTGTACGCGGAGGTCACGGCGGAGACGGGAAGCGAGGCGGCTCGCGTCACCAGGCGGTATGCCTTCGCCTCGGCCCACCGGCTGCACGCGGCGCACCTCTCGGCGGAGGAGAACGAGCGGTTGTACGGAGCCTGCCACCGCCCGAGCGGGCACAACTACGATCTGTTCGTCACCGTGTCCGGTCCCATCGACCGGGAGAACGGGATGGTCGTGGACCTGCAGGCGTTGGACCGGATGGTGACCCGCGAGGTGGTCGATCGATTCGACCACCGTGACGTGACGGCGGATCCCGCCTTCGCGGGGGCCGCCGCGACAGGGGAGAATGTTGTCCGCCTGATCTGGCAGCTCCTGGTGAAGGCGATCCCCGGCGGACGGCTCGAGCGAGTCAAGCTGGTGGAAAGCCGGGACTTGTCCTTCGAGTACACGGGAGAGGGCACGGCGGAGGCGCCGCGTCAGGCAGGTGTGATCAAATAGTCGGTGATCAGGGCGGCGAGCTCGTCGGCCTCGATTTTTCCTTCCCTCGTCAAAATCAGCTTCCCGTTCGAAAACAGGTGGGTCGTCGGGTAGGTCTCGAACTGGTGTTGCTTCTTGATCTCCCGGCACCGTCCCGGCACGTGCATCTTGGCTTTGCCGATGCGCACGGCGTCGTAGCGTGCCGCGGTTTGCGCCAGGATGGGATCGTACTCGGCGCAGGGCTCGCAGGACGCGATGCCGTAAGCGACGATCGCGGCTGGCGCCAGCACGAAGTCCTGGTAATTGGCGTCTGTGACGTCTTCGACGATACCTGCCATCGTATTCACTGCTGAACGTTAGGCACGTTATCCTGTCGCTGTCCCTCGACCAGGCTCGGGGTGTAGCTGCAGCATCTTATGCTGCCTCCGGGAGGCGCCATAAGATGGCGCAGCTACAAGAGATGAACTCCCGCGGTTCGTGGTGTAGCTGCAGCGTCTCACGCTGCCTGTGTGCCAGGGCGCCATGAGATGGCGCAGCTACAAGAGATGAACTCGT
>JBFKNO010000131.1:0-7711 GCA_041629275.1 Nitrospiraceae bacterium | reverse complement strand
GATCTCGGCCTTTTCGGTTGTGCTGAGTTGGTGGAAACTGTAAGGATGCCTGTCGTCATCGAGGCGAGCCATGTCTGTACCCGATTCGGGACTGCGACCGTGCACGAGGACATCAGCCTATCGGTCGTACGCGGGGAGATTTTCGCGATTGCCGGGGGGAATGGGAGCGGCAAATCGACCCTTTTACGGGAAATTATCCTCCTGCAGCGCCCCACCGCTGGAACAATTCGCGTATTCGGGTATGATTTGAGTACCATTACGGAGGCCCAGGCCCTGGCCCTGCACCATCGCTGGGGCGTGATGTTCCAGCACGGCGCCCTGTTCAGCTCCCTGACGGTCGCGGAGAACGTGGCCGCCCCGCTGCGCGAGCACACGCAGCTCAGCCTGTCGCTGATCGGGGAGATCGCCGCGATCAAGCTGGGCATGACCGGGTTCCCGATGGAGAGCACGGGGAAATACCCCAGCGAGCTCAGCGGCGGCATGCGGAAACGTGCGGCGCTGGCGCGGGCCCTGGCCCTCGACCCCGAGCTGCTGTTTCTCGATGAGCCGACCGCGGGGCTCGACCCGATCGGGGCGGGTGAATTCGACGAGCTCGTGGAGCGATTACGAGCGGTGCTGGGACTGACCATCGTCATGGTCACGCATGATCTGGATTCCCTCTGGCGGGTCGCCGACCGCGTGGGCGTGCTCGGGCAGGGGCGGGTCATCGGCATCGGGACCATGGAGGAGCTCTGCGCCTCCCGCGAGCCCGCGATCCAGGAGTTCTTCGGCGGGCCGCGCGGGCGCGCGGCGAAGGAGCAAACATGGAACGGCGGGTCAATTTCGTCCTAGTCGGAGCCTTGGTCGTGGTGCTGGGGGTCGCCCTCGTGGGCATCGTCCTCTGGCTCGGCAAAGGCGACTACCGGGCCACCTACGACCGCTATCACGTCTACATGAAGGAGTCGGTGGCGGGCCTGAGCATCAATTCGCCGGTCAAGTACAACGGCGTCGAGGTCGGCTACGTCTCGGAGATCCGCCTGAACCCCGCGAACCCCGCCGAGGTCCGGCTGAGCCTGGAGATTACGCGCGGGACGCCCGTCAAGGACGACACGATCGCCATGCTCTACGTCCAGGGGCTGACCGGGTTCGCCATCGTGGATCTGACGGGCGGGTCGCCCGACGCGCCGATGCTGACCGCCAAGAGGGGGGAGGAGTATCCCGTCATCCGAACGAGCCCGTCGCTCTTCGCCCGCATCGATCGGGCCGGCACCAACCTGATCAACAACCTGAACCGCATGCTCGAGGACGCCCACGGGCTCGTCGATGCCGAGAATCAAGCGAGGCTCAGGCAGATTCTGATCGACCTCGCCGCCTTGACCAGCGCCCTCGGCGGCCAGGCGGAGCGGGTGGAGCACGGTGTGGCCAGCGCCGCCGAGGCGGCGGACAACCTGGCCGAGCTGACGTACGCGCTGAACGAGCAGGTGCCGGGCATCCTGAATCGCGTCGATCGCAGCATGGCTGCCGTCGAGCGCATGACGCAGAATGTCTCTCAAGCCAGCACGGCGCTTGGCACGGTGGTACGAGACAGCGCGCCGAATCTCCAGCAGTTTTCCCGGGAGACGCTGGCGGAAACGGGGCTCTTGGTGGCCGAGCTGCGCCAGCTGACCGCAAACCTGTCACGGTTGACGCGACATTTGGAGCAAGAGCCCCAGTCGCTGGTCTACGGAAAGACCCCGAGCCTACCCGGCCCAGGAGAATAGCCCATGCGCCGCTACCCCTCAGTCCAGACGTTCCGACTCATCCTCGTGACCGCGGCACTCCTCGTCACGCAGGGATGCCTGCCGGCTCGGCCAGGCCCGGTGATCCAGACCTACCTGTTGAACCCCATGCCCGATCCCGAGCGCACGGCACGACCGGTGTATCAACCCGTCCCGGCCACGCTCCTCGTGAGCACGCCGAAGGCACGCTCGGGGTTCGACACGCCGCAGATGGCTTACATCCAACGGCCTCATGAGCTCCAGTATTTCGCCAAGAATCAGTGGACGGACAGCCCGGCGCGCATGCTCGTCCCGCCCCTGACGAAGGCCCTGGAGCAGAGCCGCATCTGGGACGCGGTCGTCGTGATGCCGAGCATCGCGCGGGGTGACTATCGGCTGGACATCGACAATCTTGTCCTGCAACAGGAGTTCTTCGAATCACCCAGCGAGATTCACCTGTCCCTGCGGGCTCAACTGATCGACGTGCACGACCAATGCGTGCTGGGCACGACCGATTTCGACGTGCTGCAGCCGGCACCGTCGGACGATCCCTACGGCGGCGTGCTCGCCGCGAACCAGGCCGCGGCCAAACTATTGGAGCAGCTCGTCGCGTGGCTCAGCACGTATATGAACGAGAGCGCGCAGCAGGGATGCGGGCGCTCGTCCCCCACCTCGAACCGGGCCGGCAAGCGGACAAACATCTGACCGCAGCATGAAGGGCGCGGCAGCCAGACCACGTCTTCCCGTTGACAAGTTCGACGTGGCGATCTTCGATTTGGACGGGGTGGTCACGCGCACGGCGCGGGTGCACGCGGCCGCCTGGAAGCAGGTGTTCGACGCGTACCTCGCGCGGCGGGCGGAGCGCGAGGGCCAGCCCTCGGCGCCGTTCGACATGGACGAGGACTACCGGCGCTACGTGGACGGCAAGCCCCGCGAGGACGGCGTGCGGAGCTTTCTCGCTTCGCGCGGCATCGAGCTCCCCGACGGCGACCCGGACGACCCCGAGGACCGTGAGACGATCTGCGGGCTCGGCAACCGGAAAAATGCGTATTTCCGCCGGGCCCTGCATGCGCACGAGGTCGAGCCCTTCGAATCGACGATCCGCTGCATCCACGCCCTTCGTGCCTCCGGCCTCAAGACCGCGGTCGTGTCATCGAGTCAAAACTGTGCCGAGGTGCTGGAAGCCGCGGGCATCCGGCACTTGTTCGACGTAAGAGTGGACGGAATGGACCTTCTCGAGCAAGGGTTGCGAGGCAAGCCGGCGCCCGACATGTTCCTGCGTGCGGCGGCGCTGCTGGGCGTCACAGCGGATCGAGCGATGATCTTCGAGGACGCGCTCGCCGGGGTGCAGGCCGGACGCGCGGGGAAATTCGGTCTCGTGGTCGGGGTGGATCGCGTCGGGCAGGGCGAGCGCCTCCGCGCGGAGGGCGCGGATCTGGTGATCGAGGATCTCGGGAGCCTCGGCGTGCAGGATAGACGCGCCGCGGAACCCCGCCGCCTTCGCTCGCTGCCGTCCGCGCTCACGGAGGTCGACGCGATCCTGCACCTGGCGGCGCACCGCCGGCTGGTCGTCTTCCTCGATTACGACGGCACCTTGACGCCCATTGTGAGCCGGCCGGCCGAGGCGGTGTTGTCGAATTCCATACGGCAGACGCTCGAGCGCCTCGCCCGACACGTCCCCGTGGCGATCATCAGCGGTCGCGACCGGGTGGATGTCGAGCGCCTCGTCGGCTTGCGCCATCTCTATTACGCCGGCAGCCACGGCTTCGACATCGCCGGCCCCGAAGGTGGCCGGATCCGGCACGAGCTCGCAACGGACTACCTGCCCGACCTGGAACGGGCGGAGTCCCGCTTGCGGACCCTCCTCAGCGACGTGCCGGGGGCCTGGGTCGAGCGGAAGAAATTCTCCGTCGCCGTCCATTACCGGCAGGTGGCCGAGCAGGATCAGCAGGCGGTCAGCCGCGCCGTGGACGACGTGATGGCGGGGGCGCCCGCGCTCCGCAAGAAGGGCGGCAAGAAGATCTACGAGCTCCAACCCGCCATCGACTGGGACAAGGGGAAAGCCGTGCTCTGGCTGCTCGGCGCCATGCGCCTGGCGCAGCCCGACGTCCACCCGATCTATATCGGTGACGACGTGACGGATGAGGATGCATTCCGGGCGCTGGCCGTCGTCGGCACCGGCATCGTCGTCGGCGACGAGGACCGTGCGACCGCCGCCCGCTATGCGCTCAGGACGCCGGAGGAGGTCGAACGCTTTCTCGAGCGCCTCGGTCAGGCGGGGAAGGAGGCGGCGCCATGAGCGGGTGGTCGCTCGTCTACGACGGATTCAACCCGGCGCAGGAGCCGTTGCGCGAAGCCCTGTGCACGCTCGGAAACGGGTATTTCGCCACACGCGGCGCGGCGCCGGAAGCCGAGGCCGACGACATCCATTACCCCGGCACCTATCTGGCCGGAGGCTATAACCGGCTGCGCACCGACCTCTCCGGCAGGGTGGTGGAGAACGAGGACCTGGTCAACCTGCCGAACTGGCTCCCCCTGACGTTCCGCCTCCACGACAGCCCCTGGTTCAGCCTGCGGGCCGCCGAGATCATCGCCTATCGCCAGGAGCTGCGCCTGCGTGAAGGTGTGCTGGCCCGCACCGTGCGGTTTCAGGATCGACAAGGACGCGTGACCTCGCTCACTTGCCGGCGCTTCGTCCATCTGGGCTTTCACCACCTGGCCGGCATTGAGATGACGCTCACGGCCGAGAATTGGTCGGGGCCAGTGGATCTGCGCTCGGCGCTGGACGCGCGCGTGGTCAATGCCGGCGTGAAACGCTACCAGGCCCTCAGCAACAAGCATCTGGAGGTCGTGGAATCAGGGCCCGTCGGGGACGACACGCTCTACCTCAAGGTGCGGACCTCCCAGTCGGGTCTCGAGATCGCCCAGGCCGCCCGGACCCGCTATCTACGGGAGGGGACGCGCAGTGAGGGCCAACGCAAGCTCGTGCAGGAACCGGGGTATCTCGGCGAGGAGCGTGTGCTCGATCTCGCGGCCGGGCAGCCCCTGGTCATCGAAAAGATTGTGGCCCTGTATACGTCGCGCGATCGGGCCATGTCCGAATGCGGCCTCGAGGCGCGCGAGGCGGCCCAGCGCGCCGGCGGGTTCGCCGAGCTGTTCGACAGCCACGCGAAGCGATGGGATCGTCTCTGGCAGCGGTGCGATATTGCGACGGAGGATCAACACCAGTCCCAGCACGTTTTGCGCCTGCACCTGTTTCACCTCCTTCAGACGCTTTCTCCGAACAGCATTGACCTCGATGTCGGCGTCCCGGCTCGCGGGCTCCATGGCGAAGCCTATCGAGGCCACGTCTTCTGGGATGAGCTGTTCGTGCTGCCCCTGCTCAACCTGCGCATTCCCGACATCGCCCGTTCCGCCCTGCGGTACCGCCACCGGCGTCTCGACCGCGCGAGGATCAACGCGACGAAGGCCGGATTCCGCGGGGCCATGTTTCCCTGGCAGAGCGGGAGCGACGGGCGCGAGGAGAGCCAGGTCCTCCATCTCAACCCGCAGTCCGGCCGCTGGACTCCGGACAACAGCCGATTGCAGCGCCATGTCAACTCAGGCATCGCCTACAACGTGTGGCACTACTACCAGGTGACGAACGACTGGGAGTTCTTGTCGTTCTACGGGGCGGAGATGATTCTGGAAATCGCGCGTTTCTGGGCGAGCCACGCCGGCTACAACCGGTCACTCGACCGCTATGAGATCCTCGGCGTGATGGGCCCGGACGAGTACCACGATCAGTACCCCTGGGAAAAAGAGCCGGGCCTCAACAACAACGCCTACACGAACATCATGGCCGCCTGGGTGCTCTGGCGGGCCCTCGAGGTGCTGAGCCTCTTGGCCGACGACCACCGGACTGAGCTGCGCGAGGTGTTGCGCATCTCGCGGGAGGAAGTCCAGCAATGGGACGACATCAGCCACAAGATGAGGGTGGCCTTCCACGACAGAGGCATCATCAGCCAGTTCGAAGGGTATGAGCGGCTCGAGGAATTCGACTGGGATCGCTACCGGCGAAAGTATGGTAACATCCAGCGCCTGGATCGCATTTTGGAGGCCGAAGGCGATACGACCAACCGTTACAAGGTGTCCAAGCAGGCCGACGTGCTCATGCTGTTCTACCTCTTTTCCTCGGAGGAGCTGCGGGCCTTGTTCAAGCGGTTGGGGTACCGGTACAAGTACGAGACGATTCCGAGGAATGTCGACTATTATCTGCGCCGCACGTCGGATGGGTCGTCGCTCAGCCGGATGGTGCACTCCTGGGTGCTGGCCCGATCGGACCGCGAGCGATCCTGGAAGCTCTTCACGGAAGCGCTGCACGTCGACGTCGCCGACATCCAGGGCGGCACGACGCCCGAAGGCATCCATCTCGGCGCCATGGCCGGAACCGTCGACCTCATTCAGCGCGCGCACACCGGCATCGAGACCCGGGGCGACACCTTGTATTTCAATCCGTGCCTGCCGAGCGAGCTGGGCAGGCTGTCCCTTTGCATCTTTTACCGGGGCCATTCGCTCGCCGTCGGGATTACGCAGGATCGGCTGAGCGTCGTCTCACACGGTGGCCGCGCCCACCCGGTCAGGATCGGCGTAAAAAAGAAGCTCTACCGGCTGAAACCGGGCGAGCATATCGACGTTCACCTCTAACCGCTCCCGCATGTCCGTGCTCTCACTGCGCCGTCCCCATGGATGATTCGCTCCTCCTCCCCTGGCTGGCCTTCCTCGCCAGCGCCGCCGTCATCGTCCTGGCCGGGACGAAGCTGTCGCACTTCGGGGATCAACTCTCCGACCTGACCGGCCTCGGCGGCCTGTGGATCGGCGTCGTGCTCATGGCGGCCGCCACCTCCCTGCCCGAGGTGTTAACCACGATCAGCGCCTCGCTCATCGGCGCGCCCGACATCGCCGCCGGCGACCTCTTCGGCGCGGTCATGACGAACATGCTGACCCTGGGCATCATCGATCAGATCTTCCGCCAGAAGCAGGTCTGGCAACAGGCCGCGATCGGCCACACTCTGGTCGCCGCGCTGGCGATGGTGCTGGTCTCCCTGGCGGGGCTCTTCGTGCTGCTGAAGCCGGATGTCACCCGCGTGGGGCTGGGGATCGACACGTTGATCCTCCTCATCCTCTACGTGCTGGGGATGCGGGTCGTCTACCGCCAGGAGTACTTCGCCCGGCAACACGAACAGGCCGAGCGAGTTGCCGCCGAGAGCCTTGCAAGCGAGGAGGATCAACGCACGCACAGGCTGTCGCGCAAGCAGGCCCTTCGCAAGGCGTCCATCGGATTCGGTGTCTCCACGATCGGCATCCTCGTCAGCGCGCCGTTTCTGGCCCTCTCGGCTGAGTTGATCGCGGAGCGTTCCGGGGTCACCGAGACCTTCATCGGAACCTCGCTGGTGGCGCTCACCACGAGCATGCCGGAGCTGGTCACCTGCCTCGCCGCGGTCCGCCTGGGAGCCTTCGACCTTGCCGTCGGCAATCTATTCGGCAGCAACGCGTTCAATATGGCCGCGTTCTTCTTTGCCGATTTGGCCTACCAGGACGGCTCCCTGCTTGCCGCAGTCGAGCCCGCGCATGCGCTCACGGCATTCTGGGGCATCTTTCTGATGAACGTTGGTCTCATGGGGATCATCTATCGGGCGGAAAAGCGCTATTTCCTCATCGAGCCGGACAGCTTCGTCATGATCCTGGGCTGGATCATCGGCATGTGGCTGCTCTTCCGTTAGCATCCCAGGCCCTTTTTTCTTGCCCAAGCACGATTGAACTCCTCGGTTACCCCATGAAGTCGGCGCAGCCCGTCACCGCATTATCCCCCGCGAATTTAGGTCAGGATACTTGCTGGCACGCGCTCGCTCTCGAAGACGTTGCCGAACGTCTCGAGGCGTCCTTGGCCGGCGGGCTCGAGCCGGACCAAGCCGCACGCCGCCTTCAGGCCTTCG
>JBFKNO010000130.1:0-7741 GCA_041629275.1 Nitrospiraceae bacterium | reverse complement strand
GCGAAATCTTGACCGCCCCGTCACCCGGTGCTAAGGTCTCGCTCGCTGGCCCGTCGCGCCGGAGTGGCGGAATTGGTAGACGCAAGGGACTTAAAATCCCTTGGACTCACAAGGTCCGTGCCGGTTCGATCCCGGCCTCCGGCACCAGCCCGCTCGTTCCTTCCCTCCCAAGTGTCCCTTGCCGGAGCTGAGCCGAGAGAGGAAGCTCGACGCGTTACTGAATCCAGGGTGGATACTTGGTGGCGAGCACTTGCCGGACGGTCTGCGCGAGGATGTCAGGGTTGAACGGTTTTCGGAGCAAGGGCCACGGTTCTTTGAAGACACCCAGGCGTTGCAACTCGTGGTCTGCGTGCCCGGAGATGTACAGGACGCGGGCCTCGGGCCGTTTGAACCGCACCTGTTGTGCGAGTGCGACGCCGCTCGACTGTGATGGCCGTGACTTGTCGGAGAGCCGGAGTTGGAGCCCGGTCGTTCTCGGCAGGAGGACGTCTGCGATGAGGAGATCCAGAGGGTCCGGATGTTCTTTGCAGACGTGCAACGCATCATCGACACAATTGGCGGTCAAGACGACGAACCCATCCAGTCGGAGCCTGTCGGCGAAGAGCCCCTGCGCACTCTCGTTGTCTTCGACCAGCAGGATGGTCTGGGAATCCGGGCAAGGCATCGGCGCTTCTGGTCCCCCCCGTAAGTATACCTTTAAAGGGCAAATTTGGCCCTTTGCCGATCCTGCCGTAATCAAGCTGGATTCTCCCTCCCTGACGTAAAACGGCACCCTGGACGAGGGGGTTGAGAATCATAGCCTGAGCTGCTGGGACTCGGTGTCGACCAACGCTCAGCCCGGCCGCGGATATCGTGACAAGGGCCGGGGAAGCCGTCTTCCCGCCCCGTCGCCGGGAGGCCCGGCGCGCCCTGGTTGGGCGTCGCGGAAGCCAGCGGTCAGAACCGAGCGGCCAGGGTATTGTAGAGCCAGGCGAAGATCGCGCCGCCGATGGCTCCGTCCGCCAAGCCCCAGCCCAGCCCGATCACGCTGCCGGCCGGCGAGATCGAGTACCCGCGATAGAGCCTCCCGATCAGGGTGACCTCCCCGGTGGCGCTGTCGAACATGATGATCCACCACGTCAGGATGAACAGCCCCAACCCCCAGATCAGCCCGCTGGCAAGTGCCAGCGCCTTCACGTTGAGCGTCATGCCCGCCCTCCTTTGCGACAACCCATAGCGAGTATGGAGCACGCGGCGGACTTACACAATCGGACGTGGGAGGCCACGTCCGGACCGCGACTGCGCGCGTGCCTGGCTCAGGGAAGCGAGTGAAGGCTGGTGGGGGTATTGCCGTTTTCGTCGAGGAACAGGAGGTGCGGAGACCCGTCCTCGAGGACCTGGAGCACGGCTCGAAGCCTCCCGTCGTCGTCGTACAGGGCGAGGCCGGGGGCGCCCTTTTCGTTCAGGCGCAATGTCGCTCGGACTTTCCCTTCCTTGTCGACGATACGAAACTCCTCGGCTTCGATCACGTCGGGGAGCTGTGGCGGAGCGGGGGTTTGCGGCCGCCTGGCCTTCTTCACGCGGGACGGCTTCGGGCTGGCGCGCCTGACCCGCTTGGGCGGCTTCGGCGTGGGTTGCCGCTCAGCCTGCTCCACGGCTGCGGCTGGCTCGCTGGCCGGTGCCTGGAGGGCGCGACACCCCTGGAGCGCGAGCCCGGCGGCGAGCGTTACCAGAAGGAGGCTGCGGAGATGAGAGAGGAGGGTCATCACAGTGGCGTAGCCGTGTGTGCTGCAGGATAGCGGGTACCGGCGAGGAGTCAAGGAAGATCGCAACTACTGCAAGCCCGTCCGCGCGGCAGGATGCGTGAGGTGCGAAGGCTGCGCTTCGAAACGAGACGCCGATGATCGACCGCCCTCTGCTACGGCAGCACCGTGGCGTAGTCGACCCCGAGCTTCCGGGCATGTCGTTCCGCCTTCCGCTTGGCCTCGGTATAGCTCATGGGGTCGACCCAAAACACACCCGTCCTGTCGCCCATGGTGAACCCCCACGCGCGAACGCCTCGAGGCTCGTGTCCGTGCACGACCTTGTAGAGGCGCGTGTTCACTTGCACAGGCTTCCCGGGAATACGGCCTCCTTATGTCTGAGCGGGGGGTCAAGAAGGGAATCCTTCGGAGGAGCGGCAGGCTCTCCTACCACGGTGGACGGCCTCGAGGGTGTGAGCTACTTCACAGGCTCCGAGGGAGGGCATGTCCGGGACAGGCCAATGCGGAAGTGCTGCGGGCGATCACCGGGTGCGGCCGCATTTGGTGGGTGGGGCGCGCCGGGCGGCAGGTCGGGGCCTCGAGCGTCGGGTAGGCCCTTCCCGCCTTCGGGCTTGGGCTCGAGGTCACGCGGACCCTCGTCGATGTCAGCCCACGGCAGGCATCCAACGAGGTCGTGCAGGCGACGGCCACGCTCAACAAGTGATCCAGCGCCTGCGCTCGCATCTCACCGGCCTGGCGCTACCCGGGCCATAAGCCCGCTCAGCCGACGGCGACGCGCTTGGCAACAGGGCGACCGCCGCGGTTACTCCGCCCGCGGAGCGAGCCAGACGCGGTTCTGCAGGACGACCTGAAGTGGCTGATCCGTTTCGAGAGGGCTGGCGGGGTCGAGGCCCGCCCCGTTCTCGCGAATCCGCTCGTTCCTCGTCGCCGGATCAAACTTATCCTCCCAGAGGAGCTTGTTCGTGGGATCCTCATAGGTTCGAACCACGAGGGAGAAATCGCCCGGACCGGGCTGGTCCTGGCTGGTCGACCCCGAGGCTTCACCGGCCCTCAAGTCCTCGGCAGCAGGGAGGAACTCGTCCTGCCAGAGCACCTGCCCCGACTCCTTGTCGGTGGCTCGTACCGTGAACAAGGAGTGCGACTGGGGCCGAACGAATGTCTGCATCAGCCAGGCATGCGGCCGCTCCGCTTCCGTGCTCTTCGTTTGATGGCGCGGGTTCGCCGCTGGGTTCAGCTCGTCGATCCAAAGGAGGTCGCCGGTCCGCGCGTCGTAGGCCCGCACGAGAAGGCTCAAGGTTCCCGCGGTTGTCAGGCCGCTGCCCACGGCGTAGACACGTCCCCCGCCGGCCGCGACGGCGTCCGCCGTGTCCGGGTCGACCGAAAGGTCGAACTCGTCTTCGGAGATCAAGTCGCCGGTGTCCGCCTCATAGGACCTCAAAATGAATGAGGAGACATCGGCGGTCTTCACGCCGAGGCCGGCGGTCACGACGCGGTCGTCGCCGAGGTCGTCGATGGTCGCGACCAGGTAGTGGGAGAGATGGGTGCGCTCGATCGAGAAGGGTGTGGCATCCACGCCCCTGAACGGAAGCGTGCCCGCATACCCCGTCGAGCCGGTGACGGCAGCGGCGGCCAGGATGACGCTCAAGGCGTGAACGGCGGTCGCGAGGATGGACCATGCCTGTCGAGTGATCAATGAGGGTCGCATGAAATATCTCCTTTGCTCCCCCTTTTGCAGGGATACTCATCGCTAAGTCGGCGCCATTTCATCGCTTTGGGCGCCTCCCTGTAAATGCCCCATAGGTAGGGAATCCCCCCCGAGGCCCACGGGTGGGCGGCCAGGCCACGCGAAACCCTCGCCATCACGACGAGGCTCCGGATTTCATGGTGTCATGGCATCGCGCCCCAGGACAGGGGGAGCGGGGCTGGGGCAGTGGCGCGCCTCAGGAGCGCAGGGGGAGAGTTGAGGAGAAAGGGAGCACCGAGAGAAAATGTTTGTGATGCTCAACCTGGCAGCCGGGCCGGCTGATCAGGGAAACCTACCCAGTTCCAGCTGGTTAGGGAGAAGCGGCAGGCTCGTGGGCCTGACAAGGAGGAGGATCAATCAACTCAATTGATTTGATTTTTTCGACTTTAATGCTACAAAAGTATGGATGGGCTTAGATAGAGCGACTGCAGACAGGACCCTGTGGGAGGCCGTTCGTTCCGTGAGAGCCCCCAGAGAAGGAGATCGGTAGCTCATGCCTGGCGAATTCGTCATACCGGATTTCACACCCTACCTCTTCGGCATTCTGGGGCTTCTGCTGGTCTGGCAGTACTACAAGCTACAGGTCCTCTCCGGCCGCATCCAGGCTGTCGACTTCTGGGATCGGTCGGGTACCCGCATATTCATCCATTCCACCGTTCAGGATGAGCAGGCCTGCGGGCCGTGCCAGGAGGCGAATGGCCATGTCTTTTTACCTTCGCTCTCGACCAAGAAAAACTTCACCACACTTCAAGAACCCTGTGCGAATGCTTCAGGCTGCCGCTGCCTGGTGATCGGCATCTACGGCGCCTGGCGTGAGGCGCAGCGGCTCGTCGACTATCTGCGCAAGCGGTCGAAGAAGGTGCCGTTGAAGCTGACCGATAAGGTGATTCGAGAGCTGCTCTCGGGGGATTGGGAGAAGACGATCAGCGCCGGCGCCGATCGCATCGCCATTCACATGCTCGAGGCGATGAGGATGGAGGAGAGCGATTCGGAGGCGGCCATCTTCCGCTACAAGTTCGTGGTCACCCAGGCGACGTCGGCTCGCGATCTGTACCTCGTCGTGCCGGCCTATATCCGTTTGGTGGAGCTGCTCGCGAAGCTGAATCGACAGGAGGACGCGCTCGAGGTCATCCAGGGGTTCGAGAAGCGATACGAGGGCAAGAAGCCCATCCCTCCCTTCCCGACGGAAGCCCAGAAGGGCGCGATGTCCATCCACAAGTCCCGCCTGGTCATGGGGAGGCGGCAAGTCGGCTCGGTCGCCGCCGCGACCACTTGATCGCCTGCCATTCCGCCCGACTGGAGGGGGACGATCTAGAGGGATTTCAAGAGCTGGCTCAGCTTCTGCCGATCTCCGGGTGCGATTTGCAGAAAATCCAGCCCGAACCGCTCAGGAAGGTTATACCGCACCACCGCCACCTCGACCTTGATGAGATCCTGTCCGCGGGGCAAGCGAATCAGCACCTCGAGGAATGACCCGACCGGGACCATCTGCATGCTGAGGACGGCGCACCCGCCCTCCGAGATGTTGCACAGGGTTCCTTTCCCGACGGCGTGCTCGCCCGCAAAACTGACCTCCAGATCGAGCTTCTTTCGCTTGTGCTTCCGATACTCCACTGACTCCTCCTGCGCGGCTATTCCGCGTCATGGTATCGCCGGCCGGCCCGGCGCACAATCTTTTCTTGCATTCCGCTCGCGCGACCAAACTCGGATCGCCCGGGATCTTGACCCCGGAAGGCCCGGCCGGTACTCTTGGCCATGCCGCGTCTCTTGTGCCTGCTCGGGGCGGTCTTCGGTCTTCTCGGCGTCGCGCTCGGGGCGTTCGGGGCCCATGGGCTCAAAGCCGTGCTCGCGGACGAGATGCTGGAAACCTTCGAGACAGGCGCGCGTTACCAAATGTATCACGCCCTCGCCTTGATCACGGTTGGGTGGATCGGACGGACGGCGCGAGGGTCGTGGGTGTCCTGGGCCGGCTGGTCGTTCGTCGCCGGGATCCTGCTCTTTTCGGGCAGCCTCTACGTGCTCGCGCTGACGGGAATTCGGTCGCTGGGTGCCGTCACCCCCGTAGGGGGACTGGCCTTCATCGTGGGTTGGGTGGCGTTCGCAATCGGGCTATGGAAAGAAAGACCGTGAACGAGGAGCGAGGAACGGGGAGCCGCAGACCATGAACGAAGGGCCGGCACTTCTCGCTCATCGTTCCGCCTTCATCGCTCCGCGCTGCATGGCTGGACTTTGCGTCCGGTGATCGCCCCATAGGGACCGCGCGAGTTGACGAAGGTCCCTTCGAGACGCTGATCTTTGCCGGAGAACAGCAGGCTGTCCTCCTGGTACCCGCCCGGAAACTCCCACCGCAGGTAGACACTGTCGGCCAGCACCACGATCGTCTTCGGGACCGCCGGGCCGCTCGGCGTCAGGTCCGGCGGCGGGAACGTCACCACCATTTTGTGATCCTGATGGTTCTGGTGGTTGTGCACGGTCCACGCCCACGTGCCGCAGAGACGGGCCCGGCCACGGGCCGTGCTCCAGTCTTCCCGCCACGATTGGAGCTGGCGCCACCGCTCGCCCGCCTGCCGTTCGGCATCGGCCTCCGCCAGCAACGCGGAGGCCGTCACCTGAGCGAGAAAGACGGGCCGCAGGCGCCTGTGAAAATACATCTGCATGGCCTCCTCGGAGGCGTCCCCCCGTCCCTCGTGTTGCCAGTGGCCCAGCATCCGCTGCCGGACACCCGCCGTTCCCTCCCGTTCCGCCACGCCAACCCAGGACCCCGGCCCCGTCGCCAGGTCCGGGTAGGTCCGGTCCAGGTAGGCGGCAAGATCGGGATAGCCCGATGTCACGGTGGGGACGGAAGCCGGCGTTTCCTCGACAGCCGTGATCACCGCGGCGATCCGAAGCGCCCGCCCCAGGGGCTGGGCCTCCATGCCGTTCAGGAGCCACTGCCATCGCGCGCGCTCGCGCTGCTCCAGGGCCGCGAGCTTGGGGATTTCCCCGCCGTCGGCTGCCTCTCGGAGGACCCGAGCCGTGCTCCAACGCGCCAGCGCTTTGACCAGGTGCAAAGCGGGATCCTTCAGGACCGGAGGCGGAACGGTGCCCGGCCGGAGGCGTCGCGTCTCCGTCGCCTCGAGGAGGGGCGTCGTGTCCTCAATGGCGAGGGCCCGCGCCAGGTCCGACCGATAGAACGCCAGGGCGTCGTCGTCGGAGGCGAGGCGGCCGAGACGATCCGCCTGTTGCTGCGCCGCGACCGCCAGCGGGCCGCGGGTCCTGTCGGCTTGCGCGATCTCCGCGCAGGCAGCCAGTGGGCTCAGGAGTGACGCGTCGGGGCCGACTGGCGCGAACGCCAGCAGAAGGATGGCCAGGCAGGGCACGAAGACACGCGTGGACATATCAACGTATTGTCCGCGATGGGGAGGAAGAACTCAATGGGGGAGCGAGGAAATCGGCCGCGCGTGGAGGGCAGCGCCAGCAGGCTCGCGGGTCACGCGCCCTTCAGGCGGCCGGCCAGGAATTCAGCCGTCGTCGTCCATGCGGCGCGGGCGGCTTCGGGGTGGTGCGCATCTTTGCGACCCTCGTTGGCGAAGGCGTGACGGGCTCCTTCATAGGTCCGAATCTCGATGCGCTTGTCGTATTCCTTCGCGGCGTCACGAAGCCGCTCCACCTCCTCGGGTGGCACCCAGTCGTCGGCCCCAGCCTGGTGGTAGAGGAGCGGGCAGCGAAGATCGCGAAGGCGTTCGGCAGGGGCCGGCACGCGGCCGTAGAACGACACGGCTGCGCTCAATCGACGACGAAGGCAGGCGAATTGAATCGCCAGTGACCCGCCCATTCCAAATCCGACGACGGCGTGCTCGTTGCGCTTGAGCAGGTCCAGCGTGTTGAGAAATTCGCAACAGGAATTGATGTCCCCCAGCACGTCTTTTTCGGACAGTCGTTCCATCAGCGTGGCGGCGAGCTCCGCGCTGGCCGTCACCATGCCGCCCAGCCGGCCGTACAGATTGGGAAGCAGCACCGAGTAGCCCTCGCAGGCCAAGCGGCGCGCGGTCTCTTTGATCTGCTCGTTGAGCCCCCACCACTCGTGCAAGAGAATGACCCCCGGGAACTTTTCGCTCACCTGAGGCCAGAACATGATGCCCTCGACGTGCACGTTTTTCGAGATGCGTGTCAGTACGTAGGGATCGACCGCGGCATCGCTCCTCATCGGAATCGGCGCGCCGCTGGGGAAGCGAACGGTTCCGGTCCCGATCTGGTCAAGGCTGTAGGGGGAGGT
>JBFKNO010000129.1:0-7775 GCA_041629275.1 Nitrospiraceae bacterium | reverse complement strand
GCGTACCCTCCGCGCTCCGGCCGACCTGCTTCAGGAGCGCCTTCGTCCCGATGGTGTACAGGTCCTCAACGGTTGGGTTTTCCTTGTCGGCGTCCCGCTGCGCCACGATGAGGATCGTCTTGTCTTCCGTCTTGCTGGCTGCTTCGACCGCGGCAACGGAGCGGTCACGCCCGATGGTGAGCGGCAACATGACGCCCGGGAAGAGCACGGATCGTTTGACGGGCAAGACGGGCAAGGTCAGAAACACATTATCATCCGCCATGTTGAACTCCTCTCAAGGACTTGTATGGCTTCGTCTTGGTGCCAAGCAGACGTTCAGCGGCAGGCGCGCTTACTTTCCAGGTAGGTCCCTAATTTCAGGAGTCAACCGCATTCGCATCGTGCTCCTGCCGGCCCAGCGCGAGCACCTCCCACACACACGACCCATGGGCCCGGTTTCCCCATGTAGCTGCAGCATCTTATGCTGCCGGCAAAACGGCGCCATGAGATGGCGCACCTACGCGGGGGACAGCGTGCCACCCGATTGTAGCTGCAGCATCTTATGCTGCCCGAACGGGCGCCGTGAGACGGCGCAGCTACAGGCGGTAGAATCCGACCTCAACATGAGATGGTTCGGAGAAATACCTCTGGGCTGTTGCCCTGGCCGGCGCATTTGCTAAGCTAGGGGGCCCCGACTTTCACGAGAGCCGGCATGCGCAGACAGCCCGACGCCGAGGTCATGACGGAAGACCAGATGGATCACGAGTCCCAGGAGGCACTGCGTCGGGCGGCGGATATCCTGGCGAGGGTGCTCGACACGGCTGTGACGATCCCCGGCACGAAGATTCGCATCGGCCTCGATCCCGTCCTCGGGCTGCTGCCCGGGCTCGGGGATGCCCTGGCGAGCTTCATCGGGTCGGCGATCGTCGTGATGGCGGCGAAGCTTCAGGTGCCGAAGATCGTGATGGCACGCATGAGCCTGAACATTCTCGTGAACGGGGTGGTGGGCACGATCCCTGTGGCGGGTGACTGCTTTTCGATTTGGTTCCGCAGCAATGCTCGCAATGCCGAGCTGCTACGCCGGCACAGCTCCCCCCATCGCCGACCCTCGACAGTCGGCGATTGGACCTTCATGGCCGGGATCATCCTGGGCACGCTGGGGGTCATGTTCGGGGCCGCCATCGCCATTCTGTGGGTCATCGCCCGGCTGTGGGAGCTCGTCCAGTAAGCGGTCGACCCTTAGCGATCTAGAAACAGGCCACCGGCCCGGCTGACCGTGCGTCCGTTCGCCGGAGTGAACCCCTGGGACTCGATCCCCACGACATAGCGGTCCAGGCCCTCGAGATCGAAGAAGCCGCTCACGCTCTCCTCGTCAGCGAGCCCGAGTCCCCTGGACACCGCATATCGGTCTTGTCCCCCCTCCTCCACACAGAGGCTCCAGGACGTATGCGCCGCCCGGCCAAGTCCATCGCTTCGGGAGAAGTCGTACACGTCATCATCAGATCCGGCATCGAGGAACAGGGCGACGCTGTGGTCCCAGGCGGTCCCTCCGTTGAACCGGGGACCGCTCGAGCCATACCGGTCGCGCCCGGCGGCATCGACGAAGAGGCCGACTCCGTGGTGCGCCGCCGCCCCGTGCCCATAGCGGGCCCCCATGTGGTGGTCATCGCCGGCGAGGTCCAGCATCAGACCGGCTCCGAAGAAATACCCGGTGCCTTGGGAGAAGTTCGAGCTGGTGTAGGAATCGTTCCCCTCCGCGTCGATCAGAAATCCGATGCCCCCTGCACGCTGTGAGGCCGTCAGGGCGTGGTCCCGGCTCAAGACCCGCACGCCCACCCCAACGCCCAGGCAAAATCCCTCGTATTGATACGCCGCATCACCCGGCTTGGCCTCCGGCGCATCCATCGCATTGTAGGCACTCGGCGTTGCGCCTCCGCAGGTATAGTGATCGTCACCGCCGGCCTCCACCACGGCCCCGACCCCATGCGGGCCGCCGAACCCGATGCCATACCCGTCGCTCGTGAACTCGTCCCGCCCGGCCCGGTCGAGCAGGAGACCCAGCCCCGCGATCGCGGCGCCCTGGGTCAGCCTGGATCCGAGGTAGCGATCGTCACCCTCCAGGTCATACAAGATGCCGATGCCCGCGAAGGCCGTCCCGCCGGAACCCTCCGCCAAGCGGTACGTATCGTCCCCGGCTGCATCAACGACCACCCCGACTGCGAGCCGTCCCGTGGCCAGTCCGAGAGGGCTTGCCTCGTAGTGATCGTCTCCTCCCAGGTCGATGACCATCCGGTTGCCCTCATCCGCTGAACCGGAGGCCGCAATCGTGCCGCGGTAGATATCGGCCCCGCCCACGTCCAGGACGAGCGCGACGTCATGGCTGAGCGCGTAGCTGTTCGGCCCCGCCCCTCCGATCACGATCCGTCCTGCGCTGGTGTCGCGGACGGCCAGGATCTGCCCGGTGAACCCCTCGCTCGTGGCCGGCGAGCCCGCATGACCGCTTGCGGCTCGCGCCACGGCGTGCAGCCACGGCTCATGGCCCAGTTGGAGCAGCACCTCGGCCGCGCCGAGAAACTTGTCGAAGTCGACCCTTGCGTCGAAGGCGTGAGCGAATCGGCGACTCGCCTCGATATGAGCCTCCTGCTCGACCGAGGCTTCGCCATACTGAGGAGTGAACGCCTGGACCATGGCGGCCGCATGCTCGAAGAGCGATGTCCGCTCCGACTCAGAGAGGCGCGCCAGCGCTGCCTCCCGCAGGTCCTCGGCTTCCAGGAGGACCCGTTCGACGAAATCGAGGTGGTCGTCCAGCGTGGCACCGGTTGGAAAAGCCCACGGCGTCTCGCGTCGCGGCGGTGACGTGCCCTGGCCGGCGAGGGCCCCGAGCAGCGCGCCAAGTTCGATCGGTCGCCGACGACTGGTCGCAGCCGCGCCAGTCCCCGCCTCCTCGAGCGCGATGAGCCCATCCCAGGGATTCCGCAGCGCGCGGAGGACCCATGGATGCATGAACTCGGCGGGCGATTCCGCAGACGCTGAGATCGCCCGCCTGGTCTCGGCCTCGCGTGGCCCGAGATGCCTCTCCCAGACAGGCGTCACTGCCGAACGGAGGCGCGGCAAGGAGGTCGCCGTCACCAAATGGCCGTCATCCTGTCTGAGCTGAGCCGCGCGCCGGGTTTCCTGGGCGAAAGGGCTGCAGCCCGCCGCGGGCACGATCAACAGGGCGAGGACGAGGAGACCGGACGTGAGGCAATCTGTATCACTGTCGAAAATGTCCGCTATCCGTTCGGATACAAATCCGCAATCACGCCGATGGATCATCACGCAATTTCAACCCGTTCTCTGAAGGAACGTATTTCGCATTGTGCGATCTGCGTCGAGCTTGGGAGCCGACCCGGGTCGCAGGACGTCTGGTTGCGTCCCCGACTCGGTCGGCAGCCTGCACCTTTATCTCACAGAGGAGGTCTGACCATGAAGCGGTTCATGACTTTTGCGCTCACCGCATCCGTCCTGTCCTGCCTGCTCACGATGGGGACATCGGCGCCGGCTCCCGCCGGGGAGAAGATGCCCGCAAGCGTGGCTCTTTCGCAGGGGGGGGCTCAACCGGACCAGGTCGACATCAACTCGGCCTCGCTCGAGGAGCTCCGGACCCTTCCGGGCATCGGCCGGGCGTACTCGAAGAAGATCATGGAGCATCGCCCCTACAAGAGCGTGGAAGAGCTCCGTACGCGCAAGGTGCTGCCGCAGGGAATCTATGCGAAGGTTCGCGACAAGATCGTCGCGATCGGTCGCTAGTCCTTTACGACGGCGCTGTTCCGCTTCTCGATTCGAGCGTGCCAGGGATCCAGCCCAGCCGCCACCACGGCGACTTCCGCCTCGCGGCGGGAGTCGCCGCCTTCGCGAGCGAGCAAACGGGGCCCGTTGGTCGATGGGATCAGCCTTGCTGGAGAGCGTGGACCGCATGCGACCGGCTTCATGCGCAGGCAGAGGTGTCGTGGCATGCCGGCGCCAAGGGTGGCTCCGGGGCTGCAGAAGGAAAAAAACACTTGACTCTGGGCTGACTCCACCTATGCTTAGGCCCATGACGAGGACCCGTTGTCCTACTTACAGGACACGCGTCACTCACCCGCCCCACATCACACCCGGCACCGCTGGACGGCTCCGGCAAGGCGCCGGCGACACCACCGCATCTGGACAGGAGGTCCTCATGGGTACCTACCGGGCAAAACGAGATCAGAAACTGGCACTCGTGCTGGTCGGTTTCTTGCTGAGTGCCCTGGCTCCTTCTATCGTTCATGCGGTCAACGGCCTGAACCTCATCGGGTCCGGCGGGATTTCAACTGGGCTGGCCGGCGCCGATACCGCCGTCGCCACAGACTTCACGGCAATGAATACCAACCCTGCGGGGATGACGCAACACAATGGCACGCACGCTGGCGCCGCCCTCACCATCATCTTGCCCAACCTGCACTTCAGCAACAGCGGGAGCAGTCAAGGCGGTGAAGATGATCCGCTCCTCATCCCCAACCTTGGGTACATCCATCCCCTCTCCGGTACAGGGCTCACGTTGGGCATCGGCCTGTTCACGGTCGGCGGCACCGCATCCGATTTCCGGAACCTCCGTACAACGCTTGCCACGACGGACAAGACCAGCACGATCATCCGGCACTACAAGCTGACACCCAGCCTCGCCTACAAGGTCAACGACAGGCTTTCCGTCGGGGCCGCGCTCGCCGTCAGCTTTTCCGACGTCGCGCTGAAGGTTGCCCCGAACACGCCGACCGGCTTTGAATCAAAGGGCACCTGCGATCGGGCGAACGGGGTGGCCCTGCCCGGCTCCTGCGCATTCGCCTTCGGCTTCACCCCGAAATTGGGCCTCATGTACAAGCCGCACGACATGGTGACCCTGGGACTCGCGTACACGTTCAAAACCGTCTTCGATTATGACGGCGACAAATTCATTCGAAACCAGCCCGGGATCGGGAACGTGGAATATGAAGCCGATGTGTCCAGCTTCAAGTGGGCCGACGACATCGCCTTCGGCGTCGCTGTTCGGCCCAACCAGCGCCTCCTCCTGTCGGCGAAGGTCCAATGGATCAACTGGGATGCGGCGATGAATACGGTCGTCGTGAATCTCAGGGACGGCAACAACCCGGCCAAACCGACCGACACCATCTTCCTGCCGTACAACTGGGACAGCCAGTGGGTGGTCGCGGTCGGCGGGACCTACGATGTCACCGATCAGCTGAATGTTCGGGCTGGGTACAACTACGGGAACGATCCCGTGCCGGCCTCCACCCTCGACCCGACCAACCTCAACATCACCGAGCACCACATCACGGTGGGTGCGGCCTACAGGTTCACCCCTCGTTTCATGCTCGACGGCGCGTTCAACTACACGGTGGAGCACGAGCGGAACTTCTCAAGCACGCTCTGGGGACCGTCGACGGTCGAGGCGGGAGGCCTCGACTTCACGGTGTCGCTCACCTACTGGAACTAGTCAGGGCAACCCGGCCTCCCTCAGCACCTGCCCCGTGTAGGAGCGCTTGGCGCGCGCCAACTGCGCGGGGCTTCCTTCCGCCACGATCTCGCCGCCCTGATCGCCGCCCTCCGGCCCAAGGTCCATGATCCAGTCGGCGTTCTTGATGACGTCGACGTTGTGCTCGATCACGAGCACCGTGTTGCCCGCCTCGACGAGCCGATCGAGCACATCCAGCAGCCGCTGGATATCCGCAAAATGGAGCCCGGTGGTGGGCTCGTCCAGGATGTAGAGGGTGCGGCCCGTCGCCCGCTTCGACAGCTCCCGCGACAGCTTGACGCGTTGCGCCTCGCCGCCCGAAAGGGTCGTGGCCGACTGCCCGAGCTTGATGTAGTGGAGGCCGACGTCGTGCAGCGTCTGGAGCTTGCCCTTGATGTAGGGAATGTGCTGGAAGAAGTCCAGCGCGTCATCCACGGTCATGTCCAGCACCTGGGCGATGTTGCGGCCCTTGTGGGTGATCTCCAGGGTCTCGCGGTTGTAGCGCTGGCCTTTGCAGACCTCGCAGGTCACGTAGATGTCCGGCAGGAAATGCATCTCGATCTTGATCAGGCCGTCGCCCTGACAGGCCTCGCACCGCCCCCCTTGCACGTTGAAGCTGTACCGCCCCGGTTTGTATCCGCGCACCCGCGACTCGGGCAGGTTCGCGAAGAGGTCCCGGATGAAGGTGAACAGGCCGGTGTAGGTCGCCGGGTTCGATCGGGGCGTGCGGCCGATCGGCGACTGATCGATATCGATGACCTTGTCCAGCGCCTCCACCCCCTGAATCCCCCTGCAGCCGTCGAGGGGGACTGTCCCCCTTCCGTCCGGGGACTGTCCCCCTCTGGACCGCTGGGGACCGTCCCCCTTTCGCCCGGCGACCTTCCCCCTCCTGAACAGCAGGTGGGAGAGAGAATGAAAGAGCACTTCCAGCACGAGCGTGCTCTTGCCGGATCCGGACACACCCGTGACGCAGGTGAAGAGCCCCAGGGGGATCCGGGCGGTGATCCCTTTCAGGTTGTACTTCTTCGCGCCGACCACGGTCAGGAACCCCTTCGGCTTTCGCGTTCGCGTCGGCAAGGTCACGACCAGATCGCCCCGCAGATACCGTCCCGTGAGCGAGGCCTGGGTTGCCGCGATCTCCTTCGGCGTCCCTTGCGCCACCAACTCTCCACCGTGGGTGCCGGCGCCCGGTCCCAGGTCGATGACGTGGTCGGCGACGCTCATCGTCTCGGCGTCGTGCTCGACCACGACCACCGTATTCCCCATGTCTCGCAACCGTAAGAGCGTCTGGAGCAACCGGCGATTGTCCCGCTGGTGCAGCCCGATCGACGGCTCATCCAGGATGTAGAGCACGCCGACGAGACCCGATCCGATCTGGGTGGCGAGCCTGATGCGCTGCCCCTCGCCGCCCGACAGCGTCGCGGCTGGACGATCCAGCGTCAGGTAGTCGAGGCCGACATTCACGAGGAAGCCCAGCCGCTCCTGGATCTCCTTGAGGATGCGCTGCGCGATGAGCCGTTCGCGCTCGCTCAGTTCCAGGTCACGGAAAAATTCTGCCGCCGACCGGACCGACAGCTCGGTGAGCTGGGCGATGGAACGCTTTCCGACCTTGACCGCCAGGCTCTCCGGCTTGAGACGCGCGCCTTTGCATTCCGGACAACGCTCCATCTGGGTGAAATCCTGCTCTTCCGGGCAGTCGGAGAGCATCACGTAGCCAATGCCGTCGCAGGCGGGACAGGCGCCATGCGGGCTGTTGAAGGAGAACACGCGGGGGGTGATTTCCGGGTAACTGATGCCGCACCGAATGCAGGCCAACTGGGTGCTGTACAGCATCGTCTTGCCGGCGTCCGTCAGCACCCCGACCAAGCCGGTGGCGAGCTTCAGCGCCATCTCCACCGAGTCGGCCAGTCGACGCGCCAAGGTCTGACCAGGTTTCATCACGAGACGGTCGACGACGATCTCGATCGTGTGCTTCTTCTGCTTGTCGAGGGCGACCTCCTCGGCGAGATCGACCATGCGTCCATCGATGCGGGCCCTGATGAACCCGCCCCGACGCATGTCCAGGAGCTCTTTGCGGTACTCCCCTTTCCTCCCACGGACGATCGGCGCGAGAATCTGGAACTTGGTCCCCTCGCGCAGCGCCTGGATCGCGTCGACCATCTGCTGGACGGTCTGTGGCGTGATCTCCTCGCCACAGTTGAAACAGGAGGGGTGCCCCACACGGGCAAACAGCAGCCGCAGGTAATCATAGATTTCGGTCACCGTCCCGACGGTGGATCGAGGG
>JBFKNO010000128.1:0-7782 GCA_041629275.1 Nitrospiraceae bacterium | reverse complement strand
GTGAAGGTCGACCGGATGTCGATGGCTCATTCCATCGAGTGCAGGTCGCCATTCCTGGACGTCGACCTGGTGCAGTGGGCGCTGCGCCTGCCCGCCTCCTTCAAGCTCAACGGGTCCGGGTCCAAGCTGCTTCTGCGAGCGGCGATTGAGGACCGTTTCCCCGCAGGTTCCCTCGATCGCCCCAAACAGGGATTCCAAGTGCCGCTGGAGCGCTGGTTCCGACGGGGATTGCAGGGAATCATCGCGGACCGAGTCTTGCACGGCCCCTTGGCGAGGCTGGAGGTGTTCGACCCCGTCGGCCTACGACGGATCGTCCATGAGCACCAGTCAGGGGATGCAAACCATGAGGCGTGCCTGTGGGCGCTCGTCGTCCTCGCGACGTGGTTGGACAAGCATGTCACCTAAGCGCGTCACCCTGATGATTGTGATCGGAATGGCGTGTGCGTCGGGTGGGGGAGCCGCCTCGCAGGCGGACGGGATGCTCGCTGCGCGGACGGAGGCGGAGGCGGTCGTGAGGCCGCTTCGCATTCCTGTCCGTGTCCTCAACTCCAGCCAGTATGAGCGGCGCAATGCGCCGGTGACTTCCGGGATTCCGCTCGCCAGGGAAAGTGCCATCACGTCGACGGACCAACTCGTACTGACCAACGCCCAGGGCAAGCCGGTTCCGAGCCAGCTCCGGGTGCTGTCCCGCTGGGGGAGCCCCGGCGGCGGTCCGATCCGGTGGGTGTTGGTGGATTGGCAGGCCGATGTGCCGCCCCGAGGCTCGGCGACCTATTATCTGCGTGCCAAGGCGCCGCAGCGGCGGGGTCCGGATAGTGACCAAGCCCCCGCGGGGCTTTCGGTTCGAGGGCAAGCCGATCGAATCGTGATCGACACCGGTCCGCTCACGCTCGTCGTGCCGAAAAAAGGCGGATACCTGTTCGAGACCCTGTTTCAGGGGGCCACCTACAGGACGGCCGGCCTGAGGGTCCTGAAGGGCAAGGACCTCTATCACTCCGGCGAGGCGGCGCCTTCAGCCGTGGTCTTGGAGGAGGAGGGACCGCTCCGGGCTGTCGTGCGGGTGGAAGGCACGTTCCGGTCACGAGACGGTGCGCTACTCCTTGGTGGCGACGGGCGTGCAGCGCCCAACCCGACGACGGGGAACCCCCGGGCTCAGGGGAAGCCACTCGAGTACACGATCCAGGTGATAGCCTTCAAGGGGAAGCCCTACCTGAAGGTGGTCGCCACGATCGAGAACAACGGGAACGGGAGCTGGGATGGTGCCTGGTATCCAAGCAATGACGTGTTCTTCGACGGCCTCTACCTCGATACCACGGTTCCATTGCTGTTCCCGGCGACGATCACCAGCGGTTCTCTGACGGCTCAGGTGCGCAACCAGCAGTCGTTCGTCTTGCGACAAGGCCACGAGGTTGCCCACGAGTATGACGAGAGCATGAACTTTTTCTATGAGACGTCGATCGATGGCCAGAGGAAGACTCAGCGGGGACGGTTGCCAGGCTGGCTGGACATCCGCAACCGGGAAGGGGGCCTCACGCTCGCGGTCCGACGTTTCTGGCAAAACTATCCCAAGAGCATCGAGCTGGCCGACGGCGTCGTCTCGGTGGGGCTCTGGCCTCGCAACGATCAGGATCCCGAGGTGGGGCCGTACGGGAAGGGACGCTATTTCTTCTCGGGCGGGTGGCACAAGACGCACGAGATCATGCTGGCGTTCTCCGCGGCGCCTGCCGAGCGGGCAGGAGACGACCCCGCCGGTTTCCTGACCCCGCTCGTCGCGCAGGCCTCGCCGCAGTGGCATGTGGACTCGAAGGGGTGGGGTCTCATCGCGCCGTCCGGTCTCCGGAGTCGGGCTCCGCACCTTCAGCCCGTGCTGGATCGGTACGAGCGCTACCAGCGGATCCTGATCGATCCGGAGGCCTCCAGCGACCGGATCGACCTGGAGAGGATCAGGGAGACGCGCGGGTACCGCAACTGGTTCTCCTGCGACTGGTACGGATGGGAGGATTTCGGCGACCTCATGCACGGAGGCAATCCCTGCCAGCCATCCTCGCTCATTTATGACTGGCCCTACATCATGTGGCTGCAGTACGTGCGGAGCGCGGACCCGCGATTCAGGACGCTCGCCGAGGAGATGACGGATCACAGCCGCGACCTGGATCAGCACCACAACGAAGATACACATGGTCGGCCGATCACGGCGGGCAATATCGTGGACGGGGTGTGGAATTGGGAGACCGGCAAGCTTCGCGGCCATCATATGAATTTCAACAGCGCGGGCAACATCATCTCGCACACCTGGAACGGCGGCTATGCCCTGGGATACGCCTTGACCGGAAACACGGGCTACCTGGATGCCGCGAGACGGAGCGCGGAGGCCGGCCGCAGGTTCTGGGCGAAGGCCATCGCAGGACAGCCGATCGTCTTCGAGGAGACTCGCTCGCAAGGCTGGTCGATCCTCATGCTCGTCAACCTCTACAAGGTCACCGGCGAGCGGGGCCTCTTGCAGGAGGCCATGCAGATCTTCAGGCACAGCCTTCTCTACACGGAACAGCTCCCGAAGGTGCCGGGGAGCGGGGGAGGCGGCTATATCGCCGTGAGTCGCAATCCCGAGCCATACTACCTCGGCAAGATCGTGGCCACCTTCGCGACCTATCATCTGGAGCCTCTTGCCGAGCTGCATTGGGAAGCCGGCCAGGCGGGGCTGGATGTCGCGGAGCTCGAAGCGTTTCTCCTTCGGTCACTGGATTGGTTGAAGGGTTCAGCCTACGTGGGCGGAGTCTGTCTCGGCGGCGGGCGATATGTTCCGCTGACGCTCAGCTATGCGACGGATCCCGTGCATGTGAAGACGAACACGGGCGGGACGATCGGCATGAACAGCTTGGTGGCGGGCCTCGCCGGTTACGCCTATCTGATGACACGCGAGCATGATCCAGGACGCGCCGGGGACTATCTCGGCTTCGCACGCCGACTCTTCCGAGACCTGATGTATTTCAAGGAGGTTCCGCGAGACAAGCGGGATGGAAGCGTGGACCCACAAGCCCGCTCTCTGATCACCTGGTCGAGCTGGCCGTTCACGGCGCCCAAGGAGCTGGGCTGGATCGGTCGGGGCGGGCAGCCGTACCTGCACGTCGAGTATCTCCTGGCCGAGCAAGGCGATGCAGAAACTCCCTTTCCTGCTCCGTGTCGCTAATTGTTCCTAATATATGGTGTCGTGAGAACGCCCCCTCTCTCCCCTCCTTTGTAAGGAGGCCTGCCCGCCGAAGCCCCATGGGCGTAGGCGGGGGCTGGGGGAGGTAGAGCGCCGTGCAACCGTGGGCGCAAAGAGGAGATGAAATGAATCAGGCAGGCGTCCGCATTAAAGGCGAGCCTTTGCGGTGGCCCTTGCCACTCGTGCTCGGCGAGGGCAGAGGAACCGCGATCCTCTGGTCGGCCGTCCTGGTCACGCTGCTGGCCGGCTTGTATCACGACGTCCTGCCGCGTCTCGTGCTGCAATGGTATCTGGACCCGAACTACTCGCACGGCTTCCTCGTGCCTTTTGTGGCCGCCTATTTCGTGCGGGAGCGGTATGATGCGGTGTCCCGTCTTGTCGTGAGGCCGAGCCTCTGGGGGGCGGTTCTGCTCTGCCTGGGGCTGAGCATGCTGGTGCTCGGCTCCATCGGGGCCGAGCTCTTCCTCCAGCGGACCTCCCTCATCGTGGTCATCGCCGGTCTGGTGTTGCTGCTGCTCGGTCCCGAGCAGCTTCGTGTGCTCCTCTTTCCGGTAGCATTCCTCCTGTTCATGGTGCCCTTGCCCGCGATCGTCGTGAACGCCGCCGCCTTTCCTCTCCAGCTCTTGGCCGCCAAGACGGCCACGTTTTGCCTCTTCAATTTGGGCATCCCGGTCCTTCGAGAGGGGAACGTGATCGTGCTGGCCGGGACGACGCTCGAGGTGGCCGAGGCCTGCAGCGGGATCCGCTCGCTGCAGACCCTCATGGCGCTGGCGACCGTCTATGCCTACTTCACACAACATGCCAACTGGCGGCGCTGGGCGCTCATCGGCCTGTCGATTCCGATCGCCATCGTGGCCAATGCCTTCCGCGTCAGCGGCACGGGTTTCCTGGCGCATGCGTTCGGCCTGGAGGCCGCCGAAGGGTTCTACCACGGCTTTTCGGGGTGGCTGATCTTTGTGCTTGCGTTCCTGCTTCTCATGGGGGCCGGGACGCTTCTCGCAAAAGTGGGAGCACGGGGCCGCATCCGTCCCGCATCCGTCTCTGCCAACCCGTACAAGTGAGGACATCGCCATGGATACCTCGCGCGACACAGGCTGGGGAGCTCGGGCCCTTGCCCGAGGTCCTGCCGCTGCAGGACTGCTGATGTCGCTGCTGGTTCTCTCCGTGCCGGCGGCCTCCCACGGGACGCCGGTGCTCGACCAGTCGTCCCTCGAGGGAACCTCCGAATTCGACTTCGGCCCGCTGTTCTTCCTCGGACAGACGTTCACGGCCGGCCTGTCCGGCACGCTGGCTCACGTCAACATCGATCTCAACGTGTCGTCCGGGCCGGGCTCGGTGACAGTGACGATCCGGGATGGGGTCGGCGGGCGACCCGGCAGCACCGTGCTGGGGTCCACCGCGTTCACCTCAATCAACGAGCTCACGCTCGCGGATTCCATCACGTTCGGCACGTCCATCGATCTCGTCGCGGGCGAGCAATACGCGATCGTCGTGAAATCCTCGGCGCACGCGATGAGCTGGATCGGAGCAGAGAACAATCCTTATCAAGGCGGAGCGTTCTCGATCAGCACGAATGGCAGCTCCTGGTCCCTGCAGAGCAGCCGCGATGCGCACTTTCAGACCTTCGTGGAACCGGTGATTCCCGAACCCGGCACCCTGCTCCTGTTCGGCTCGGGTCTCATGTGGTGCCTCGCGCGCTGCCGCACGTCTCGTGCACGGCAGGGACATGCGCTCGTCGGTTGCGTCCCTCGCGTCTAGAGCGTCCATTGCGTCCCAGAATGATCAGCAAGGAAGGTAAGCGGTCGTGCGTATGAACAGGTGGCCACTCATCCTCGCCCTTTCGATGCTCCTGAGCACCTGGGGGATAGTGCACTCCCTCTCCCAGGGTGAGGCCGTGGTCACAAAGGAATCCTTTGCAGATTTTCCCCTCACGATCGGCGAGCGGTGGCGGGGAAAAGAGCTTGGTCTGCCTGCCCTGGTGCTGGACGTCCTCCAGCTCACTGACTACATGATGCGAGTCTACGTGCCGGTCGGGGACCAAGTAAAAAGTAGAAAGCTAAAAGGAAAAAGCTCTGACGGGACTCCGATCTACCTCTACGTGGGGTACTACGAAAGCCAGCGCACCGGGGCCACCTATCACTCCCCGAAAAACTGCCTGCCGGGGGCGGGCTGGGAGTTCATCGAATCCAAACAAGTCTCTGTCCCGATGCCGGGCCGAGGAGAGATCACCATTAATAGGGCACTTGTCAGGAAAGGCCTCGATGAGCAGGTGATCCTGTACTGGTACCAGGACCGTGGCCGCGTCATCGCGAGCGAGTACCGGGCCAAGGCCTACCTCATCTGGGACGCGATGGCGAAGAACCGCACCGACGGCTCGCTCGTCCGCCTCTCGGTGCCTGTCATCGAGACGCCTGAGCATGCGTATCAGCACGGAGTCGTGTTTCTCCGCGACGTATGGCCGGTGCTGAATGGGTATATGCCTGAAGGATAGGGCGGGAGGCGAGGGGGAAGCGGGGAGCGGCAGTGATCAATGCTGAATGATCGATAAGGAGGGCCCCTCAGTCCATACTCCCTGAGGCGTTTGTTCTCTACCCTCACCGGTGAGCTGGGACGAGTGCTCTGATTCGGTTCGGACTGGCGGCGATCGTGGGGTGGAGAAACAGGAAAGGGCTCCGCGGTCGATCGTGAAACATAGTTGGAGGGAACCATGAAACGACTAGCTGTGCAGGGGGGCCTGGTGTCGGCGATCGTGTGGTTGGCTGGGATCCTGCCTGTCGCAGCTGGAGCGACGACTTACACGATCAAAGAGTTCAGGCAGACGAGCGGAACATTCACGTTTTTCGATCCCTTTGACAACTCGGGTCCTCCCCCGTCTGGTCCCCCTCCAGGCGGGTCATCGACCTATGAAACGGTGGGAACGTTTCTGGCAGGTAATGAGCACGACGGTGTGTTGGATCTTGTAACAGAGCAGGGCGTGACTCCGCCCGGCTCCCGCGACCGCACTCTCGGGGCGGGGCTAAACGTGAGTAATCCTAACCTTGTCGACTTTGCCCTTCAGTTGGGAACGGTGGGCTCGGTGGAGGGTACCTTCGTGAACTTCGCTCCGCTGGTGGACGAGGGCTACGGCATCGCAATCGAGACCATCTCCGACACTGTGCCTGACCTTGCCCTGCTCCGCGTGGTGGATATCGGACTGGGGCCAGCCTTGGTTTTTAACAATGCCAGTCTTACGGTACTCGCAGTGGCCCCCGTCCCAATGTCTGTCACTCTGGACGGGACGGGGGAAATCAAATTCCTCCTGAACCTCGATGCTTCTGGGGCCGTGCGGCCCTTGGTGGACACAGGCGCTGGCTTTGCGAATCCCTACGGACCTACTGACCCGTTCATCCAAATGAGTGAGTTCCCGCTGACCGGCGAGTTCGGGGCGGGGGACACAATTCCCGAACCGGGTACCCTGCTGCTCTTCGGCTCCGGCCTGGCGGGGCTGGCAGGCTGGCGGCGAAAGCGACGCCGTTGGATTCCCCGTGACGAGGCCCTCGGGAAAAGCGGTTTACGAGTATGATTGTAAATTTCTACAAAGAGACGCAGGAGCACACCTTCAGAACAAAAATTGTAAAGCTACACCGCTTAGCCGTTGCATCAATAATCGCTATGGGATGGCTTGTGGGAGAAACGAATGCCTTCAGCATCCCCATTATCAATCCTGGTTTCGAGGACGTGTCTGGCCAGACGGTCTTTAACGAATTCACATTCGGAGAACCCGAAGGCTGGGATTTTTACGATCCGAACAACATCATCCCCGATGCCGGGACCTTTACCGGAACCTTGGAGCCGAACGGCACGGATTTCTTCAACACGACCGCCCCAGAGGGCAACAGGGTTGGCATTCTTTTCAACAGTGGGCGCGAGGGCGAAGGCGAATACGGATACGCCCAAACACTAGCCGCCGTACTTCAAGCGAACACCGAATACTCATTGACCGTGGAGGTGGGAAATATTGCATCTGGAACAGCTCAGAACGGAACGTTCTTCAATTTGAATGAGTTTCCGGGCTACCGGGTGGAACTGCTGGCAGGCGGAGTCGTGATTGCTCAAGACAATAATTCACTGACTATTCCCGAAGCGGAGTTCGCGACCTTAATCATGCCAATCCTTGTCGGTGCAACTCATGCTCAACTAGGACAGAATCTCGGGATTCGCCTCGTCAATTTAAACGTTATACCGGACGGGTTCACACAGGGGACGTCGCCCGACTTGGAGGTAGACTTCGACGACGTCGTCCTGTCAGCGACTGCCATCCCCGAACCGACGTCGATCGTATTACTCACCTCGGGACTCGCGGCGATGGCCCATCGACTGCGCGCCCATCGATGGCGCTCCCCTCGGCAAAACCGGTCGTGGGCTTGGCGAAGGGATGCCTGCTCTCGCGGGCGACTTGTCTTCGTGCTGGCCGTCCTGCTCTCCCTCGCGCTCCATGCTCCAGCGTCCGTCGCCTGGGCCGCGACGTTTACGATCACCCAATACATTCAGGACAACGGGGGCGCCGAGCTGTTCGAGGACGAGTTTGATGATGGCGT
>JBFKNO010000127.1:0-7810 GCA_041629275.1 Nitrospiraceae bacterium | reverse complement strand
GCCGAAGCCCACTTCGGCGCGACGAAGTAGTACGGGTCCCTGAGGATGTCCGTAAAGCTGTAATGACCGTTATGGTAATAGGGCGGAAGCTGGGCGAGGTATCGCGTGGCCTCAAAGAGCGCCTCTGCCAGGGGGGTCCCGACCCCGCCAGGGTTGGTGATGGAGTCCAGGAGCGTCGCGATCGTCTGCGGGTCACTCCCAATGTCCGCCAGGAGCTTGGCACCGTCGCTGGCCGTGTCGGTGAATCGCATGAACCCAACCCGCGCCCGGTCGCCCACGTCCTGCACGATCCCGCCCGCCGGCGTACTCACATCCACAAGGATGTTATGGTAGGTGCTATTCACCTCGATTCTCGCGTCCTTATGTATCATGAAGTTAACGGGATCTCCCGAGATCAGGGCTGCCGGCATGAGATTGTTCACGCTGGACTGGGCCACGGACATGGTTCTGATCCCACCGTTCTCCGTCAGGCCCTCCAGCGTCGTCGTGCACTTCCCTTGGGCGTCCCGGCCCCCTTTCGTACACTGGCCGCCGATCAGCGCCCATTTCGCGATGTCCGCGCGGCGCATGGAGGCAAAATTGAGCAGGTTCCCGGACCAGGCGTACCCCGCTGGGCACGAGCTCGGCGGGCCCGAGCCGTTCGCCGTCGCGGTATCCGGCACGAACTTCCCCGCGGCGCCGTCGTAGTTGTAACACTCCGTCACCTCGAAGATGCCTTCATAGGTATTGGCATTGTTGTAGGTCTGGCCGTTGTAGGCCAAACCGTTCATGCTAGCGGAGGTGTCGTAGACGACCAAGATGTTGGACGCCACCGTATCGGTGACGAAGGTGGGGAACGACGTGTAGTCGGCCAGCGACTGGGCCTTGGCGTCGTATGGAAGGGCCGTCACTCCCGCGAGCAGAAGGGCCAGGACCAGGTATCGCATTGCGCTAGGGAAGAACATGACTCAACTCCTTTTTCAGAACCCTGACCGAATGCGCTTATTTTGCGCATCCGAGAGAGGCCCTCGTTAATCGGCCAGCATCGTCATCCCAACGATCTTTCCTTCTTTCACATGCAAAAGAACCTGTACGCCGAGCGGGACTTCCTGCACCTGTTTCGCATAGCCCTCCTCGTCCTTGATGTCCACCTTTGAGGAAACGGCGTACATTTTCCCCTCGACGAGGACTTGAATGTGCGTGGCGTTTTTCGCCTTCACTTCTCCGTGGAGCTGAACCGGCGCGCTCTTTCCCAACCCGCTGGAGACAACGGAGATCGTCAACGCCGCAGCCAGGCCGGCAACGAGGGCCACCTGCTTGATCAGCGCCAGGAGGGCGCGAGTGGTCTTCGCCGCCTGCCTGCTTGGAGATTTGCTGCCTTCGATGATACACGCGCGTTTCATGCGGATCCCCTCCTACGCCAGGAGCCAGAGTGCCACACCCGCCAATCCCGACCGCCCATTCTCACCGTGATACGATCTGACCACCCGGCACTGGGGAGACAGCCGTTTCTGGCTTTTCGATTCGTCGTTCATAGGTGATCCAAAAAAAACCCATCCCCCGAAGACGGGAGGATGGGCGCATGCCGGAGATCTGTCTTCTGCGGCAGCCAGGCGAACCGTCGGGTCGATGACCGATCCCGCTGAGGTCCCTCGGCTTTGCGTCCCACCCTCTCGAGTGGTTTGCCCTTTTCACAGTCCGTTAACTCTAATTCAAGAACCGCTCCTTCTTCTCGCGAGCGGCTGGGGAAACTCTCCCGGAGCCCTCGCTGCAGAAATAGAACCACTGAGTCGCGATCTACTCCAAAGGATACCTTGCTCCCCCTCACGTTACAATTCCGCGAAGGAGGCCCCTCTTTTGGGGGGAACCTGAGCGAAGCCTCACAGCGCCCGCTGGCAGCCGTCGCCCGCGAGGGTGCAGGCGTAGACGCCGATGATGCGGCTGCTCGTGCCGGTCGCCGCGTTGGAGGAGACGCAGTCGATGCGGTAGAGGATCTCCGCGCTCCCGCCCTGCGGCTCGTCGAAGGCCTGGGAGGTGCCGGGCTTGGGCTGGACGTAGAGGCGGTCGATGTCGCCGGCCGTCGCGTAGTTGTTGATCGCCATCACGATGTTCGGTGCGGCCGCCGGCGTGTCGGCGTTGTTGTTGTCGGTGCCCCGCAGCTCGTCGTTCAACGTGTTGTAGTTCGCGGCCGGGACCGGCCCCGGCGGCGCCTGGTCGTCCTTGAATGCGGTCGGCAGATTGCCGCCGGCCGCCACGTCGAGCGTCGCGAGGATGATCTCCATGCCCGTGTCGAGGCAGGACTCCGCCGCGCTGGTCGAGGCCTCGCCGGTCCTGGTGAAGCCCGCCATCCGGCCTTCCATGCCGGTCACGGTGATGGCCGCCACCCCAATCACCGTCAGCGCCAGGATGAGCAGCATGACCGTTACCAGCGCCAGCCCGCGCTGATTTTCTCGCAACTCGTGGCAATTGCGGATCCTCCGGATGCTGTGGGAGTGTGCGGCTCTTTGTGCTCCCTCTCCCCTGCTTCGGGGGAGAGGGCTGGGGTGAGGGGGAACACAAGGATCATCCGTGCTGTCCACCCACACCCTTGCCCTCTCCCTCCGGGGGAGGGAGAGGGAAATCGGGACGCGACTCACACGTTCTCGTAAAACATCGAAGCACATTGGAATGGATAGATGACGATCCATGGTTAAGGCCCCACGTTGCGGGTTTCGACGGCCCGGGTCAGAACTCGCCGCCGGTCGACCTGATAGTTGACGATGTTGTAGCCGAGATCATTCGAGGGATCGTGATCGCTCACGGTGACCGGCACCGGCGTGACCACCTGGCGCACCCTGCCCGCTTCACTGATGCCGCCGTCGGCCACCGCTTGGATGGCCACGACGTTGATCTGGACCAGCTTGATCTTGTCCGGCGTCATCGGATCGACGTTCCAGAGATTGTTGGTGACGAAGTCGCCCGGTGTAAAGCCGGCGACGGCGTCGAAGTCGTCGGGAATGCCGTCGGGCACGCCGCCGTTGACGAGGATGTTGCAGCCGTCGCAGGCGTAGGCGAACTGGATGTCCTCGATCCCTTCGACCAGCGGAACGCCGGCGCCGCCGTTCACGGCCCGCAGGAGACAGGGGGCATTGCCGGCGCAGGCGGCCACCGTGGTGCCGATGGAATAGGTGACGCACTCGAGCACGTAGACCTGCGTCTGCGCGGGAAAAATCTTCGGCGCGCCGATCTGGTCCACCAGCGTGATATCATCGGACCCGGCATTGATGGCCGCGACATTGGAGGATACGGCGCCGCCGATGGAGACCGTGGAGCCCACGATCATCCCGGCTGCCTGCATGTCCGCCACCGCGCCGGGTTGCAGCCTGATGACCGTGAACGGGCCCTGCCTCTGGGCGGCGAGCGTCCAGAGGGGCGCAATGGCCGTATTGGAATTGGGGACGACCATGTTGATCGCATCGGGCCCGGTGTCCGCCCCCGCGGGGGTGTTGTCCGCCGGCACGATGGGCATCGCCGCGCCGTTGACCGTGCAGGCGCCGACGGGTCCCGTCATGCCGAACCCCGCCAATTTCACGTCTCTTGCGAGAAGCTCCATGGCCAGGCGCACGTTCTGCTGCGTGCTCGCGACCAGGTCGTTGACCTGCGTCGCCTTGTTGCTGGCGACCAGCGCCGTGAAGCCCGCCCCGACGACGATCATCGAGATCACGGTCGCGGCCATCAGCTCCACGAGCGTCACGCCGGCCTGCGCGGCGAGACGGCCCTCATGCGAGGGTACGTGTTTAGATTGAGAAAGACGTGAGCTCATGGCGGCGTCATCACCGATTGCAAGGTTACGAAGGCCGAACGGGAGATCTTCTGCACGTTGTCGCCGGCCCCCATCTGCTTGGTCCGCCACCGGACCTGCACTTGGACCTGACTCTGGTTCAGGGCGGGCGGACCAAAGGGGCTGGTCACGTTGACGGTCCCCTGGACGCTGTTCAGGCCGGAAAGGTTGAGGTTGGCCTGCCATTGCGCATAATCGCCGCGGGCCGTGGGTTGGGTCGCCGGGGGTTGGGTCGCCCCATTGTTCGTGTCGATGCCGTTGCCCAGCGCGCCGTTGTAATTCGCCACGTTCGCCCGATTGTAATGAATGCGTTCGATCATCTCGGACGCCAGGTTCGCCGCGACGGTGAGCTCCTGCGCGTCGACGTTGCGACCGAGCGCCATGGTTTGCATCGCGGCGAGCCCCAACAGGCCGACGGCGAGGATGGTCATCGCGATCAGGCTCTCCAGCAGACTGAAGCCCGACTCGTCCGGGCATTGGGGTCGACATGCATGCGCAACTGTCATACGTTTCCGATCCCTCATGGGCACGCCGCTTGCGGGCACCAGTCGGATTTCCCCGACGGGGTCACGCGGACGGAGAAGGTCTGGCCGCGACGATTGGTCAGCGTGATGAGCTGATCGCCGGCGCCGCCCTGAAAGCGGAGCCCCTGGGAGCTGAACCGGACCGGCCCGCCGGTGAAGGAGGTGACCGAGCTGCCCAGCGTCGTCGTGCCGAGGCCGTTGGTCGTAATCTGTACCCGGCCGCCAACCACCGCCAGCGTGACCTGGATCATTTGGTTCCGGTTCATGGCGGACATCCGGGCATAGCTCAGCGTGCTGGTGAGCTCCACGGCCCCCTGACGGAGGTCGGCCCGAGCCGCCCAGTCCAGATACACGGGCGTGGCCATCATCGTGCCGAGCGCCATGATCACCATGATGATCGTGAGCTCGGGGAGCGTGAGGCCCGCTTCGGCACGAATTCGAGACAGTCCTGTAGCGTACGAATGAGACATGGTCACTCCATGAGCAGCAAGCGCCATGCCTTCATTGTAAGGGACGGAAGCGACCGGAAGGCCCTGTTTTTGCTATGGAATCATGCTTTTGGTGGGGATCGAGCCTGGACACAAAACGTCGGTCGCAGTGACAATTTAGGGCACATCGAGGAGGCGAGAGCGGGGGAGGCGGGTCCCACAAAGACCATACACATACAATTGGTCGCTGACAGATACGCAGTGAAGTTTTTACGCCTCCTCTTTGTAAGGGGAGGGGAGGTGGGGTAGATCACAAAGTTTTGAGTCTCGAGTTTTGAGTTTTGAGTTTTCTTGTTAACAACCAGACCACTCAAAACTAAGAACTCAAAACTTAGAACTCAAAACTGGATTTGACTACCTCCCCCGGCCCCTCCTTACAAAGGAGGGGAGCCACATGGGGCGCCACGAGATGGCGTAGCCACAGAGAAGGGGAAACGAAGCAAGGGAATTCGAAACGTCGGAGAGTTACAGGAGCTCGCGGAAGCTTCCGGGCACGAAATAGATCAGCGGCAGGCCTTGCACCAGACCCTGTCGCAGCTCGTGGTTGTACCAGACTTCGACCCGGTCTCGACCCGGCGTGCCAGCCACGATCGCCCGGCCGATCGACAGCCCTCCGTAGACTCGGGCCTGGCCCGCGACGCTGAGCGAGCCGGAGGTCACCAAGACCCCCTGGAGATTGATTCGGGACAACGTGACCGGGACGCGGTGGTCGATGGATGAGAGCCCCTCCGGTGGAGGGCTCAACGCCGCAACCGACCGGCCCGCCCCCCGCGGCCGCCAGTGGAGATCGGCATCGACGACGAAGAGGCCCTCCACGTAGGGTGCCGTGACCCTCAGCGTGGGCCGCGTCTCAGGGTCGGCCTCGTCGGAAAGCCACGCGTCGACATAGACGAGGCCTCGGTGATCGCCGACCGTCGCGGACGCAAAGACCTCGTCCGCCGTACGCCTCAACTCATCGCGGGTCGTTCCACCGGGGTAGAGGTAGCCGTCTGCCCGCAACAGGTAGTACGCGCCGAACCGTCGGGCTGCGTCTCTGAGCTCCGCATCGTCCCATCGATCCACCCGCAGGCCAGGGAACGGCTCCTGACGTGGATGAACGTTGCCGGGGAGCCGTGATTCAGGACCCGGGGTCGGCGTGAGGATCGCCTCACCGCCGATGTAGTAATCGACCCACCGGTCCTGCGGCACGGCCGTCTCCCCATACGATCGCCCCGACACAGGCGCGAGCCGACTCTTGACGGGCAGGTCCGCCACGCTTCCCAGGAAGACGTCGCCGCTCAGCTTGACATCCCCCCAGTGCACCCACAGCGGCAGAGGTTGCAAGGCCAGCGTGTCGGGGAGGCCGGCGTGGGCGGAGCCGACCTGGAGCGCTGCGCGAAGCGGAGGGATGCGGCGCACGCCGATCTCCACGCCGAAGGCGCGACTGCCGCTCGGGGTGCCGACCGTGACCCCGACCATGCCGAGCATGCCGGGCCGCGCCGGCCCGTAGAGACGCAACGCAAGGATGCGCCCGAGCCCCTTGAGGCCGGGCAGCCGCCCCACGAACGAAGGGTTCAAGAGACGATCGTGGCCTGGATCGGCGGCCTCCAGCAACAGGTCGGGGTCGTCGGCCGTCCCCCCGAGCTGCGAGCGTCCCCGGGCATCGAAAAAGGACGGACCCCGGACGGCATCGTCGTGGCGCTTCACGAACAAGTCGCGCGGCACGCCATCGGGAATGGAGGGCGGATCGTGAAACCATTGCATGACGAGCGCGGCCCCCGACCGCGCGAGAGACCGCGAGGCCGCCTCCTCTCTCGACGCCGCCACCATGTGCGCCTCTTGGGTCGCGAGATCGAGGGACAGCACGCTCAGGACCAGCAACATGGAGACGATCAACAGGGCTGCCAGCAGGACCGCTCCCCGCTCGGATGAGGTTGGAGCGGGTCGTGCTCCTGTTTGCTGAGTGTTCCATCTGTCAGTCACAACTCCTCCTCAGAAGGTAGCTGCAGCATCTCATGCTGCCTCCGGAAAGGCGCCATAAGATGGCGCAGCTACACGGACCCAAGCGGCGCAGGCCAGAGAACCTGATCCGTAGCTGCAGCATCTCATGCTGTCTGCCGGAGGCGCCATCACATGGCGCAGCGACAACCATCAACCCGTTACCTCCTCACCGACACCAGGCGGCGAATCGGCACGCCCTGTCCCTTCAGGGCGAGATCGATCCGCACCTGTGAGATCGTGGCCAGGTCGAGGGCCGGCTTTCCCTCTGCGCCGAAATAGGACAAGCGCAGGGCCGTGACCTCGCCCACCAGGGTGCTCGCCCCTCCATCCACCATCCGCATGAGTCGGGAGAGCCCCTCCCCGTCCTTTCGCAGGTAATACCGCACCTGGTTCACGAGCATCACGAGACTCCCGGCCGGAAACTCCGCCGCGAGCCGGCCCAGGAGGGTCAGCTCGTCGCGCCGTCCGTTGTTCGCCAGACGGCCCTGAAGACAACGCTTGGTATCACAGACGAAGACACGCTTGCCCTTCCGCCACCCGGCGCCGCTGCGCACGTGCAAGACGGTCTGGTCGGCCACATGGGGTCGAGTGAGAGAGGTCGAGAAGCCCGAAAGGTTGGCGTAGAAGGACACTTCCTCCACCTTCGCCGTCAGGAGCGGCTGGCCGACGAGCTGCAAGCCGAGCCCGGCCGCTCCCAGCTCCGACGCCATGATCGCCAGACCGATACGGGCATCCTGCTGCCGGGTCGCCACCTCCTGCTGCTCGACAAACCCTGCGCGCAGATCGGTCAGTCCTTGAATGGCCGCGCCCAGCACGACCAGCCCGGCCGCCATGGCGATCACGAGCTCCACAAGGGAGTACCCCTCCTGGTCGGAATGGGCGAGAGGCGAGAGGTCAGGGGCAAGGGGAAGAATGAGCAGCCTCGTGTGTTCTGTCTTTTCCTTTTTGCCCTCTTTCCACTTGCCTCGTGCCACGCGCCTCGGGCCCCTCTTCTAGCGATATCCGATATAGTTCGGATT
>JBFKNO010000126.1:0-7852 GCA_041629275.1 Nitrospiraceae bacterium | reverse complement strand
GGCAGGAAGTCCTCGTGGTCGCCGAGAAGCTCGTCGAGTCAGTGGCCAAGGCCTGCGGCCTGGCGAATGCCCGGATCCTTGGGGTGCAGAAGGGGAGCGACCTCGCCCGGCAAGGATGGCGCTGCCGACGCCCCCTCTCCCCGGGGTTATCTCCCATTCTCCTCGGCGACTTCGTCACCCTCGAGCAGGGGACGGGATGTGTCCACATCGCGCCGGGACACGGCCAGGAAGACTACGTGGTCGTATTGGCCCACAACGCCAGCGCGCCCCCTGACGAGAAGCTGGACATCCTCGCGCCGCTCGATGACGCCGGCTGTTTCGATCAGTCGGTGCCCGAATTTGCCGGGCAGCACGTGTTGAAGGCCAACCCGGCCATCGTGGCGCGACTGCGCGCCGACGGGAGGCTCCTGGGCGATGCGAGCCTGACGCACTCGTACCCCCACTGCTGGCGGTGCAAGAATCCCGTGATCTTCCGCGCCACCGAACAATGGTTCGTGTCGATGGAGGTGAATCAGCTCCGCCAGGCGGCCCTGGACGAGATCGATCGCGTGCAATGGATCCCCCGATGGGGCCGGGAGCGGATCCACGGCATGATTGCGAACAGGCCGGACTGGTGCCTGTCGCGACAACGGGCCTGGGGGACGCCGATTCCGGCGTTCACCTGCGCCCAGTGCCGGGCGCTGGTGAAGGACCAGGCGGTGGTGAACCATGTGGCCGATCTCGTGGCTCGACACGGCGCCGACGTCTGGTTCGAGACACCGGCTGCCGAGCTGGTCCCGCCGGGGCTTGCCTGTGCGGCGTGCAAAGGGACGGCCTTCGACAAGGAACGGGACATCCTGGATGTGTGGTTCGAGTCCGGTGTGAGCCATGCCGCGGTGCTCAAGCCGTGGGGCGAGCGTGACGGTCACCCGTGGTGGCCCGCGGATCTCTACCTGGAGGGCTCGGACCAGCACCGCGGGTGGTTCCACAGCGCCCTGCTCACGGCGGTGACGACCGAGGGGCGTGCGCCCTACAAGGCGGTCTTGACGCACGGGTTCGTGGTCGATGGGGCAGGCAAGAAGATGTCGAAGTCGGCGGGGAACGTCGTCGCGCCGCAGGACGTGATCAAGCAATCCGGCGCCGAGATCCTCCGCCTGTGGGTCTCGGCACAGGATTATCGGGAGGATCTGAGAATCTCGCGAGAGATCCTCGACCACCTGGTCGAGGCGTACCGAAAGATTCGCAACACGTGCCGGTTCCTGCTGAGCAACCTCTACGACTTCGATCCCGCGACACAGGTCGTGCCCTACGAAGAGCTTTCGGAAGTGGATCGGTGGGCCTTGGGCCGCCTCGGCGAGCTGATCCCGCGCGTGATTGGCGCCTACGAGGCCTTCGAGTTCCACCTGGTGTTCCACGCGCTCAACAATTTCTGCTCGGTCGATCTCAGCGCGGTGTATCTGGATATTTTGAAGGATCGTTTGTATACCTTTCACAAGAACGACCGGCTTCGCAGGGGCTCCCAGACGGTGCTGCTCGAAGCGCTGGTAGCCTTGACGAAGCTGATGGCCCCGATCCTGACCTTCACGGCGGAGGAGATCTGGAGAATGCTGCCCGAAGCCGCGCGACGCCACGCGGAGCAGCCGAGCGTGCATCTCGCCTCCTTCCCCAGGGCCGATCCGAAATGGGCGGATCAGCAACTTGCGCAGCGATGGGAGCGGCTGTTGGCGATCCGGTCGGTCGTCCAGGGAGCGCTGGAGCAGCAGCGACGAGCCAAGGTGATCGGGTCCGCGCTCGAGGCCCAGGTCGTCCTGTCGGCCGAACCCAGCGCCTACGAGCTGCTCCGCCAGTACGAATCCGAGCTGCCCGCGCTCTTCATCGTCTCCCAGGTCAAGCTTGGGCGTGTGGACAAGGTCGCGACCGAGGGGCACCTCATGACCGACCCGTCATCGGGGATCGAAGTCGATATCACGAGGGCCGAGGGCGCCAAGTGCGAGCGCTGCTGGAACTACCGATCCTCGGTCGGCGCCTCCGCGCAGCACCCGACCCTCTGCGATCGCTGCATCGGGGCTCTCTCTTGAAGGGGGGCCGGGTCCGCTACGTGATCCTCGGCCTGGTGACGACGAGCACCGTTCTCCTCGACCAGGCCACGAAGCTCCACATCATGCAGACCATGCGTCTGCATGAGTCCATCCCGATCCTCGACGGGTTTTTCAGCCTCACCTACATCCGCAATCCGGGAGCCGCGTTCGGCTTGCTGGCATCCAGCGGCCCGGTCTTCCGCACGATCTTCTTCGGCCTGGCCTCGTTGTTTGCGCTGGGGCTGCTCGCGACCATCTTTTTCCGACTTCCCCACGATGATCGGACCGGACAGTTGAGCGTCGCCGCGATCCTGGGGGGAGCGCTCGGCAATCTCATCGACCGAATCCGCTACGGTGAAGTGATCGACTTCCTCGACTTCTACGTCGGGGCGTATCACTGGCCCGCCTTCAACGTCGCCGATGCGGCCATCAGTATCGGCGTCTTCTTCCTCGTGCTGCACTACCTCTTCGAGAAAAAAACCGACACCGTACAGCCCCCCACTTCAAACGCCTCGTAAATAGGTAATTGGGTAAGTGGGTAAGTGGGTAATTGGGAGGAAATGCCCTGGGTGCTTCTTTCCGCAATTACCCAGTTACCTATTTACCCATTTACGACAGGGCCGTGTTCAAACAAAGACGAGTAAGACAACGAGCCCGAGGGCGATCCGGTAGTAGCCAAAGACGCGCAAGGTGTGGTGTTTCACGAAGGCAAGGAGTCCCGCGATGACGGCCCAGCCGACGAGGAAGGCGACGAAGAGTCCCAGGCCCAACGCCATGGCATCATCCGTTGTGAGCAGGTGGCGGGCCTTGTAGATCTGGTACGTCGTGGCGGCGAGCATCGTGGGGAGCGCCAGGAAAAAAGAGAATTCGGTCGCGACACGCCGGTCCATGCCGGCGAGCATGCCCCCGATGATGGTCGCGCCGGATCGCGAGACGCCCGGAAACAAGGAGCAGCATTGGGCGAGGCCGACCGCCAAGGCCGAACGAAGCCCGACATGCCGGAGGTCGTGGAGGCGGGGTTCGGCGCGGCGCGACTCCGCCACGAGGATGACCAGCCCGCCCAGGATGAGGGCGCCGGCGACCGTCCCGGGCGTGAAGAGGTAGGTCTTGATCCACCGGTGCGTGAGCAACCCGACGATCGCGGCGGGCACGAAAGCCAGGAGGAGCGCCACCAAGAACCACAGGTCTCGGTGCTCGGCCTGGGACCGGCGCAGGACGTCGGTCCAAGCGCCGCGCGACAGACGACGGCGTGGCTGCGGCTGCGAGCGGATCAGCGCGCGCAGGCTCGCCTGGTCCCGAACCGCTCCGGACAGCAACGAGACCAGTTTGGCGCGCTCGTAAGCCACGATGGCGAGGATCGATCCCAGTTGGATGGCGATGTCGATGCTGGCCGCCAACTCGCCGGTGAACCCAAGGTAGTGGCCGACAAGAATCAGGTGACCGGTCGAGGAGACGGGCAGGAACTCGGTCAGCCCTTCCACGATGCCGAGAATGATCGCGAGCCCTGGTCCCCAATCTGCCATGGCCGTCAAGGGAGAGGTGGAGTCATGTGTGAGGGGGTATCGGACGTGTCGTCGACGTGCCGTCAGGGTGAGGCTGCCGGCATAATCACAGACTGCGCGAGATCAGTCAAGTGATCGGTCGGAATTCGCCGCTCCTGGCTCCCCCGCCTTCGCAGGTGGCCGTGCCGCCCCACCGCGAGGCGAGCGGGTCGTGACCAGGGTGACCGCGCGGACAGGCGCCAATAACCGCCATCTCTATTGACAAACACCCGCGTATCCACTACACATCAAGGTACTTACGAGTGGACGACGTGCATACCCCAGCCGATATGGTCTCGCGAGCCCCCGCTTGCCTGTGACAGCCCGTATCACCGACGGTCGTGACGAACCCCCGCAGGCACGGTTGCGTGGTGCCGAGCAGACGAGAAGGAGGATCCCCATGAGAAGCGATGTCGTCATCAGCCTGGCCGTCTTCGCCTTGCTGGGCGCGACCGGGTGCGTGTCCAAGGGCAACTATACGGCGGCGGTGGAAGAAGCCGGTGCGGCACGGGCGGATCTGGAGCGGGCGCAGGCGCAGAAGGCGGCGGTGGAGCAACAGGTCAAGACGCTCAAGGAGTTGAACGCGAAGCTCAGTCAGGAGGCCCAACTGGCCAAAGACGAGTTGCAGCGGATCGAGCACGGACGGGATACGGAACGCGGGTCACTGGACGAGCGGAACAAAGAGCTGGAAAAACAAATCCGCACCCTGGCGGCGCAGCACCGCGTCGTGCGCAAGCAGTATGAGCAATTGCGGCAGCGAAACAAGGCGCTTCAATCGACGGTGGCTCGCTATCAGAAGGAGCTGAAAGAACGCCGGCGCGGGGGGGCTCCCGTCACCCTGCCCACGCCGCCGAAGCCGCCCGGCATGAGCCCAAAGTCCGCCGCCGCGCCCAGGGGGCCCGCCGCGCCCGGCACGGCGAGCGGGACGCCCTCCGCCGCCGGGGCCAAGGGCCAGCCGACCCCCGTCAATTTGAACACGGCCTCCGTCAACGACATGGTTCTGCTCCTGGGCCTCTCGAAGGAGGACGCGGGCCGGGTCGTCTCGAATCGCCCGTACCGGATCAGGGGGGAGTTGGTGGCGAAGAACGTGCTGCCGAAGACGACATTCGATAAAATTTACGACCGGATCTCCGTGAAACAGTAATCGCCACGGGGAATGCGGGGAGACTCGAGGCCATGTTGCCCTCAGGGCAACATGGCCTTTTTGTTTCTGATACTTCGGAAAAAGCAGGGTGCCCTTCACGATTGTCTGAAGAGCCTGGTCTTTTTGTCGGGGGCTACTGTGTGGGTGCGCGTTCGGGAGGTGCCGCCTGGGTCCGGGAGGAGTGATCGGCACCGGGGTGGGTGCGCTCCAGCCATGCGGCGATGTTGATGCCTTCCGCGTCGGCATCCAGCGCGGCCGCCACGGCGCGCGAGGGTGCGTCGTGCTCTTGTCGATGGAGATCCACGATGAGGGGAGGAGCGTAGGGGACCCCCGCCGCGTTCTGATGGAGCACCACGATGGGCTCGTGGAGCGCATCGGGATTGACCGCGATGACGACCCCGCGCTCGCCGGTGTCGAGTTGGATCGGGGTGTAGACGGGGTACACGCCGACCATCCTGACGAAATGGGAGACGAAGTCCAGGTCGAGGCGGTGTCGCTGTGCCTCCTGGTACAGCTTTGCCAATGCCTGGTGTGTCGACATCGGGGCGAGGTCGCCCTGCCCGCAGACCAACTCATCGTAACGGTCCACGACCATCACGAGCCGGCTGACGTCGGCGATCCCGTCGGGAGCCGTCTCGGGTGGGAAGCCGTGCCCATCCAGCGTGACGTGGTGCTCGGCTACGATCCGGAGGACATCGGGATGGAAGCCGCTGGATTGCTCGAGGGAGATCGCGCCCAATCGCGGGTGACTCTCGAAGAGCGTGCGTTCGTGTTTGCCGAGGGTCCCTGAGAGGCGGAGAAAATGATTGGGCATCCGGATCAATCCGATGTCGTGGAGCAGCGCCCCGGTCGCGAGACATCCCAGAGTCGGTCGGTCCAAGCCAAGCGAGCGGCCGAGGATGAGCGCCAGCGTGCTGACCGACAGCGCGTGCTGCTTGAGGGCGGGATCGAAGTCCTTGGTGCGGCTGAGGGCCAAGAACGCGGCAGGGTTGTCCAGTGTCTCGGTGACGGTGGTGATGTCGTGCACGATGCCCTGCACCCGGTCGCTCTTGACGGTTCCCGATGAGCCGATGGTCTCGAACACGCTGTGGATCGATTGCACCAATTCGCGGCGTGCGCGCTGGGCGAGCGCGAGGTCGCGGGCCAGGACCTGGGGGGGCTTGGACGGCGGATGGACCATGGCGTGGGCCTCGGCCAAAGGGGGGGGCGGCGCCTTCCAGAGTTGGGACGGGTCCGGGTCCTCGTCCAAGCCGCGCGACGGATCGATCACCACGGTCTTGATGCCATGCTGCTTGAGTCGGTGGAGCTGGGATTCCGAATCCAGCAAGAAGCGATGCCGGAGGAAGGGACTCTGGAACCACGAGCGGTCCAGTCCCGCAATGTACATGCCCAAGCGTAGCTTGCTGACAGGAATCTTCTTCAAGCCCATCGTCGCCTCGAGGTTGTGCGAAGCTCGCGCGAAGGGAGATCCCCCAGCGCAGCACACGCGTGGAGGCTCTCACCTGACTGCTCGCCGCAGCATCTCATGCTGCCGCCGGAACGGCGCCATGAGATGGCGCAGCTACGGCATGTGGGCGAGTTGCCATGCAAGATGGGCCTGAGGCCCATAGCCCCTGTTCTTCTATCGGCGTTTCTGGGCCGGGCTTGACAGGGGAGCGGCCGAGGGGGGCCTCGAGGCGGACGAGGCTGGCGGCGGCCGGGGTGATTACTTCGAGGGCAGGGCGCGGGCGGCCGGCGGGGTGGCGCGCGCGGTCTCCGTGCAGAACAGCGCGACCTCCATGCGCGGGCCAGCGGGATCGAGGGCCTTGATCAGGTGAATGTGGAGAATGCGGTTGTCGTTGATCCCAAGCGCTTGGCAGAGGGCGTCCTGCGTGATCTTGAGGCCCCCGTCCACGTCGCGCCGCAGGAGGCTCGGAAAATAAAATCGCACCGTCAGGCCGAGAAAGTCGGTGCGAAACCTTCCAAGCCAACGCTCGCGTTCCGCGGTTCCGGCGAGGGAAATCAGGACTTGCTGCGCCACGACCTGTTTGAAGCTCCGGCCTCGAGCCGAAAGCACCCGCCGGCCGTTGACCGTGGCGTATTGGTGGTTCACGCTCGGCGGCAACGGCAGCGTGAGCGTCAAGCTGTCCGCGGTCAGGGAGCCGGTGAGCGCGTGCCGAGGCTCCGCGGCAGGGCTTCGCGGACGGCGGATGCGCGTGAGGATTGCGGGGGAGGCCGGGACCCCGGGCGGGCCGGCTCGAGGCTTCAGCGAGGCTTGGGGTTGCCGGTAGGACGTCCGACGGGCCGCGACGACACGAAGCGGAGCTGGGCGAGTTCTGCGTGGCTTGGGCACGTGCGAGGGGTGGCTATAAAAGATTCAGGATCCGGTTGAGCTGCTGTTCGTACTTGTCCTCCGTCTTGGTCAGGTACCGTCGCCATTCAGCCGGGTTCCAGATCTCCATCCGGTGGTAGAGGCCGACCAGGATGATCTCCTGATCCTCGTCGACCGGAATCATCTTGCGCAACCGCCCGGGAATGAGAATACGCCCCGTCTTGTCGACTTCGGAGGTCCCGGCCTCCGAGACCACGAAGTGCATGAACAGCCGGCTCTGGTCATCATCCAGCTTGGACTTGGTGCGCTCGAGGACCTTCTCCCACTCCGAGGTCGAATACAGCCACAGGGACTGCTCAGGCGCCTTGAGAAATACGACGCCGGTGCCCTGGGATTCCAGCTCCTCCCGGATCGGGGAAGGGACCAGGAATCGGCCTTTCTCATCAACCTTGCAGAGATACTCACCCGCAAACATGCGATGCCCTCGTCACTGGGATTCCTGCCGCCTGGCGAAGGTGCGCTCTTTGATCCATTGTTCGAGGTCCGACCGGACGAATCGCCATTCCTTGCCGAGCTTGAATGCAGGGATCTGGTGGCTCTTCAGGTACCGGTACAACGTGCGCGGCGTAATCTTCAGATAGCGGCAGGTCTCGGCTGCGGTCAGCAGTTCGTCCTTGGGCTGCTGGGGCATGACGTCGATCCATCGTGCCTTTGCCTGCGTGGGTGGGAAGACCGCAGTGCGAGGGGAAATACTAAGAGAGCGAGCCAGGAATGTCAAGAAGATTTATGACAATGACTG
>JBFKNO010000125.1:0-7905 GCA_041629275.1 Nitrospiraceae bacterium | reverse complement strand
GCCGTCTATGATTCGCTCCTGACGTGCATCGTGATCGACCAGAAAACGGCGGACCGCCACAATAGCGACCAGGAATTGTTTGGCCAAGGCGTGGCCAACACCCTGGCCGGTCTCTTCGGCGGCCTCACGACGGCGACCGCCACCATCCGCAGCCTCGCCAACATCGCCTGCGGAGCGAAAACCACACTGGCGAGCGTGGTGCATGGTCTGATCCTCCTGTCTCTCGTCATGGGCCTGGCTCCCCTGGCCACACACATTCCGATGGCCGCCCTGGCCGCCGTGCTCTACAAGGTGGGGTGGGATATTCTGGATTGGCGCGTCTTTCCCATCCTGCGCCGCCTCTCGCGGACCGATACCATTTGTTTCTGGGCCACCTTTCTGGTCACCATGTCCATCGACCTGCTGGTGGCCGTGGGTGTCGGTCTGTCGATCGCCTTCTTCCGTTTCGTCAAGGAGATGAGCGAGATGGGGGCTCCCAAAGTCGTCACCCTCTCGGACCCGTTCGAGCCGCACGCGGGTGACGAAGGCCTTGAGCCCGTGCTTCGTGATCGCATTGGCGTCGTGCAGCCCGAAGGGCCGCTGTTCTTCGGCGTCGCGGACGCGGTGTATCGCACCAGTCAATTTTTCAATCGCTACGACGTCGTGATCATTTCACTGAGCCGCGTCCCCGTGATCGATCTGTCCGGCGCGTTCGCCCTCGAGGACTTGATCGGGTACGCCCACGCGCGCGAGACCCAGGTGCTCCTGGCGGACCTCTGCCCGGCCGTGGCCGCGGCGCTCGAAAGCTTCGGCATCTTGCATCGAGTCGGCCGCGAAAACTGCTTCGAGCGTTTCGAGCTCGCCGCGAGGCGGGCCCAGGAGCTCATCTCGGCGAAGAACGGCCAGGGTTCGGCGTCGGCTCCGCCCGCCGCGCACGTATCTCTGTAGGAGGGACAGGGGGTCGCCTGCGTGCCCCACGCTCAGCGGCGCCTCCGCTTCGTCGAGTAGCATTCTCCGTCACGGTTGTGCTAAACACCATTCCACCGCACGGAATCACCGCACGATCAAACACGCATGGCTCACATTATCAGCCTCACCCTCACTCTCTCCGTGCTGTGGCTGCTGTTGTCCGGCCACACCGAGCCCTTGCTGCTGGCGCTGGGCCTGGGCTCGACCCTGCTCGTCGTGTTCATTGCCATCCGCATGGAGGTGATCGATCGGGAGAGCCACCCATTTCACTTGACCCTGAGGCTTCCGGTCTATTGGGTCTGGCTCGGCTGGGAGATCGTCAAGGCCAACCTCGCCGTCGCCAGGGTCATCCTGACCCCCTCGCTCCCCATCAGTCCGACGGTCGTGAAAGTCAGGGCGGGCCAGGGGAGCGAGCTGGGGCAGGTCATCTACGCCAACTCGATCACCCTCACCCCAGGGACGGTCGCCATGACCCTGGAGGACGGCCACATCGAGGTCCATGCCCTGACGAACGACATGGCCCGGTCCCTCGAGGAAGGTGACATGGATCGCCGGGTGAGCAGGCTGGAGGAGTAGACCATGTTCGTGGCCGGAGCATTGGGTGTCTTGGCGACCATGGCGTTGGCCCTGGCTCGCGCATTGCTGGGGCCGACGACCTACGACCGGATCCTGGCGGTCAACATGTTGGGGACCAAGACCGTGCTCCTCATCGCGGTATTCGGCTTCTTGACGGAACGGCCAGAATTTCTCGACCTCGCCTTGGTCTATGGCCTCATCAACTTTATCGGCACGATCGCCGTCTTGAAATTTTTCGAATACGGACACCTGGGTCGGCACGGGAGCCAGGGCCGAACCCCTCGCCACGGGAGGGCCTGATCGATGGAAACGCTGCTGACCTGGACGAGTTGGGCCTGCATCCTCGGCGGCTCGCTGTTTGCGCTCATCGGCGGGCTGGGTCTCCATCGCCTCCCGGACTTTTTCACGCGACTTCACGCGGCGGGGATGACGGACACCCTGGGCGCCGCCTTGATTCTCTTCGGTCTCATGGTCCAGGGAGGGCTCACCCTCGTGACCGTGAAGCTCATCCTGATCCTGGGCTTCCTCCTGTTCACCAGCCCGACCGCCACACACGCGCTCGCCAAGGCAGCGCTCCACGGGAAACAGCGTCCACTCCTCGGCATGCCGCCCCGCTGAGCATGGAACGGCTCATCGACATCAGCCTCCTGGGCTTCCTCGCCGCGACGGCCGTCGGCATGCTCCGGCTGCGCAATCTGTTCGCCGTCGTCATGCTGTCCGGAATGTACAGCCTCCTGTCGGCAGGACTCTTCGTGGTCCTGGACGCGGTGGACGTCGCCTTTACCGAGGCGGCCGTCGGCGCGGGGATCACCACGGTGCTGATGTTGGGCACCCTGGCGCTGACGACCAGCGAGGAGAAAGCGAAGGTCGAGAAGACCACGCCCGCGCTGCTCGTGGTCGCCATCACGGGGATCACGCTCATCTACAGCACGCTCGACATGCCGGCGTTCGGGGATCCCGCCGCTCCCATCCACCAGCACGTCGCGCCCCGCTATCTCGAGAAGACACCGGCCGAAACCGGGGTCCCGAACGTGGTGACGGCGGTGCTCGCGAGCTACCGCGGCTATGACACCCTTGGAGAGACCACCGTGATTTTCACCGCCGGGCTCGGCGTGCTCATCTTGCTTGGAACGGCCAGACGTTCGGACAAGACCACCCCATGACACACCATCCCGTCCTCCGAGTCATTGCGAAGCTCATGATCCCGCTCATTCTCCTGTTCGCGTTCTACGTGCAGTTTCATGGCGATTTCGGGCCGGGCGGGGGATTCCAGGCCGGCGTGATTTTCGGAGCCGGCCTCATTCTCTACGGGCTGATCTTCGGTGTGGAGACCGCCGCCCGGGTGGTGCCGGCCTGGCTGCTCCAGGGAGGCGTCGCCCTCGGCGTGCTGCTCTACGGGGGGGTGGGGGTGGCGGGGCTCCTGCTCGGGGGGAATTATCTCGACTACGGGGTCCTGCTCCACGATCCGGTCCACGGCCAGCACCTCGGCATCTCTCTCGTCGAGCTGGGCGTGTTCATCACGGTCTCGTCCGTCATGACGACGATCTTCTTCGCGTTCGCCGGCCGGGAGTCCTGAATGGAGCGCGTGCTCGAGCTCTACAACTATTGGATCGTCGTGTTCTTGATGATGCTGGGTTTTTACATCGTGATTGCCCAGGGGAACCTGGTCAAAAAGATCGTCGGCCTGAACATTTTTCAGACGTCCGTCTTTATTCTATACATCTCGATGGGCAAGATCCTGGGAGGCACGGCCCCGATCATCGAGCAGGGGTTCACGATTTACTCCAATCCGCTCCCGCACGTCCTCATTCTGACCGCCATCGTCGTCGGGGTCGCCACCGCCGCCCTGGGGCTGGCCCTGATCGTTCGTATCCGTGAGGCCTATGGCACCATCGAAGAAGATGAAATCCTGAAGCAAGACGAAGCCTCGTGATCCTCCAACATCTACCCGCCCTTCAAGTCGTCCTCCCCCTCCTCGCCGCCCCCGCATGCGTGCTCCTTCGCCACGCCGTCCTGGCATGGGGGTTCGCCCTCGCCGTGAGCTGGACCACGCTGGCGATCGCCGCCGCCTTGCTGGCCCGGGTGCTGGTCTCCGGCCCCATCTCCTACGCCCTGGGGAGCTGGGCGGCGCCGTGGGGCATCGAGTACCGCGTGGACCCCCTCAACGCCTTCGTCCTGTTGATCGTCGCCGGCATCGGCGCGATCATGCTGCCGTTTGCAAAGGCGAGCGTGGAGCATGAGATCCCTCGGGAGCGCATCTGTCTCTTCTACTCGGCCTACCTGCTTTGCTTGACCGGCTCCCTGGGCATCGCGATCACGGGTGACGCCTTCAACCTGTTCGTGTTTCTCGAGATCTCCTCCCTCTCCTCGTACATCCTCATCAGCATGGGACGGGACCGCCGCGCGCTGACCGCGGCGTTTCAATACCTCATCATGGGGACCATCGGGGCCACGTTCTTCGTGATCGGGGTGGGCCTCCTGTACATGATGACCGGCACCTTGAACATGGCGGACCTCAGCACGCGGGTCCCGCAGCTCACGGATAACAAGACCGTTCTTGCAGCCTTTGCGTTCATCACCGTGGGCGTCGGGCTCAAGCTGGCGCTGTTTCCCCTTCATCTGTGGCTGCCGAACGCCTACACCTACGCCCCGTCGGCCGCGACCGCATTCCTCGCCGCGACGGCCACCAAGGTCGCTGTCTACGTGCTGCTGCGCTTTTTCTTCACGGTCTTCGGGGCAGGCTTCGTCACGGAGTTTCTCGAAACCGACGTCATCTTGCTTCTCCTCGCCATCACGGGCGTGCTGGTCGCGTCAACCGTGGCCATCCGGCAGACCAACGTGAAGCGGCTCTTGGCATACTCCAGCGTCGCCCAAATCGGGTACATGATCCTGGGTATCGCCTTCGCGTCAGTGACGGGATTGACCGCCGGTATCGTGCATCTCTTCAACCATGCCATCATCAAGGGCGGGCTGTTCCTCGCTCTGGGGTGCATCGCGCTGAGGCTCGGGTCGACGGATCTCGATCAATTCCGCGGCCTCGGCCGGCAGATGCCGTGGACCATGGCGGCCTTCGTCGTGGGAGGGCTGGGGCTGATCGGAATACCCCTGACGGTGGGCTTCATCAGCAAGTGGTATTTGGTCCTCGCCGCCGTCCAGAGCGGATGGTGGCCCCTGGCCGTCCTCGTGCTGGTGGGCTCGCTCCTCGCCGCCGCGTATGTCTGGCGCGTCGTCGAAGCCGCGTACTTTCAGCCCTGGCCGCAGACCAAGCCTCCCCTTCAGGAGGCCCCCCTGTCCATGCTCGTTCCCACCTGGGTGCTGATCGGTCTCACCCTCTTCTTCGGCGTCGATACCTCGTTGACCCTCGGCGTCGCGGGCACGGCAGCGCGCGCGTTGTTGGGGCACCCCTCATGAGCGACGGCGTGATCCTGCAGGTGGCCGTGCTCCTACCGCTGGTCGGCGCCGTGCTGATCGCGCTGGCGGACAAGCACCCGAACCTTCGCGAGACGGTGACCCTCGCGACGGCCGGTCTGCTCTTGGCCTTGGTGGCCTCGTTGCTGCCCCACGTCATGGCGGGAAGCCGCCCCAGCGCCCTGCTCGCGGACCCGCTGCCCGGGCTGCCGCTCGCACTGGAAGTCGAGCCGCTGGGTCTGCTGTTCGCCCTGATCGCAAGCCTCCTGTGGATCCTCACGTCCGTCTATTCCATCGGGTACATGCGCGGCCATCACGAGCCTCACCAAACGCGCTTTTACGTGTTCTTCGCGGTTGCCCTCTCGAGCGCGATCGGCGTCGCCTTTGCCGCCAACATGCTGACCCTGTTCGTCTTCTACGAGATCCTCACCCTCTCCACCTATCCCCTCGTGACCCACGCGGGGACCCCCGAGGCGAAGCGGGCCGGCCGCCTTTATCTCGGGCTGTTGCTGGGCACGTCGATCGGTCTCCAGCTCCTGGCCATGGCCTGGACGTATGTCCTGTCGGGCACGCTCGACTTCACGCCGGGTGGCATTCTCGAAGGGAAGGCATCCCCGGCCGTCCTGGGCGTCCTCTTGGTGCTCTACGTGCTGGGCGTGGGCAAAGCGGCGCTCATGCCCTTTCACCGGTGGCTCCCGGCGGCCATGGTCGCCCCGACCCCCGTGAGCGCCCTCCTGCACGCCGTCGCGGTCGTCAAAGCCGGCGTCTTCACGATTCTCAAGGTCGCCGTCTACGTGTTCGGGGTCGAGACCCTGCTCAGCCTGCCCGCCCGGCACTGGTTGCTGTACCTCGCCGGCGCGACGGTCATCATCGCGTCGCTCGTCGCGATGACGAAGGACAACCTGAAGGCCAGGCTCGCGTACTCGACGATCAGCCAACTCGCCTATGTGACGCTCGGCGCCTTGCTGGCGAATTCCTGGGGGCTGCTGGGGGGCAGCATGCACATCGCCATGCACGCCTTCGGCAAGATCACGTTGTTTTTCTGTGCCGGCGCCATCATGGTGGCGTCCCACAAGACCGAGATCAGCCAGATGGGCGGGCTCGGCCGCACGATGCCGATCACCATGTTCGCCTTCCTCATCGGCAGCTTGAGCGTGATCGGGCTGCCGCCCTTCGGAGGCATGTGGAGCAAATGGTACCTGGCCTTGGGAACGGTCCGCGCGGAGGAATTTCCACTCCTGATCGTTCTGCTGGTGAGCACCCTGCTGAACGTCGCGTACCTGCTCCCGATCCCCATCCGTGCCTTTTTCGCCGGCTCCGCCGAGCCCCCGCACTCGGCCACCGTGAAGGAGGCCCCGCTCCCCTGCCTCATCGCGCTGACGGCAACCGCGTCCGGCTGTCTCCTCTTGTTCTTGTATCCGGAGCCGATCTATGAGCTCCTGAGCCTGATCCCGGTGTTCCACGAATAACGGGTGGAGCCTGCACCATGCCTGAACGTCCCCATGTGTTCGACAAACCCCAGAACGTGAAGCTGGTCCTCAGGGTGTTCTACGCCCTGTGCGCGATCGTCCTGCTGCTCGACCTCGTCTACCACCGGCACGTGATCCACGCCTGGGAGAATCTCTGGGGCTTTTACGGCCTCTTCGGCTTCCTCGCCTGCGTCGCGCTGGTGCTGATCGCCAAGGAGATGCGCAAGGTCGTGATGCGGAGGGAGGACTACTACGATGACTAGTCTTCCTCCCTTCGCGGTCTTTTTCGCCGGCGCCGCGCTGATTCCGCTCGTCCGTGGGCATGCACGCAGCGTGCTCCTGCTGCTGATCCCTCTGGTGGGAGGCTGGAACATCTGGCACCTGCCCGAGGGCGCCAGCGTCACCGTCGGCGTGTTCAGCTATACCCTGACGATCGTGCGCGCCGACACGTTGAGCCTGCTCTTCGGCTACCTGTTCCACCTCGCGGCCTTCCTCAGCGTTCTTTTTTCCCTCCATGTCCGAGACACGACCCAGCACGTGGCCGGCGTGCTCTACGCGGGCAGCGCCCTGGGCGCGGTCTTCGCAGGCGACCTCCTGACCCTGGTCGCCTTCTGGGAGCTTCTCGCCCTCAGCTCCGTCTTCCTGATCTGGGCCCGCCGCACGCCCGAGGCCTTCTCGGCAGGCCTCCGGTACCTGCTGCTGCAGGTGGTCTCCGGTGTCCTGTTGCTCGCCGGGACGCTGATGCACGTATCCGAGACCGGGTCGCTTCAATTCGAGTATCTCGGGTTGGGCGGACCGGCTTCGTGGCTGATCTTCCTTGCGTTCGGGTTCAAGGCCGGCTTTCCCCTCCTCCACAACTGGCTGACCGAGGGCTACCCGCAGGGGACCCCGACGGGGACGGTATTCCTGAGCGCCTTTACGACCAAGGTCGCCATCTATGCGCTGGCCCGTGGCTTTCCCGGCACGGAGATCTTGATCTACATCGGCGCGACGATGACGTGCTTTCCGATTTTCTACGCGGTCATCGAGAACGATCTGCGGCGGGTCCTCGCCTACAGCATGATCAATCAGCTCGGCTTCATGGTCTGCGGTATCGGCCTCGGCACGGCCCTGGCGATCAATGGGGCGGTCTCCCATGCCTTCAACGATGTCATCTTCAAGGGACTCTTGTTCATGTCGATGGGCGCCGTGCTCCATATGACGGGCCGCATCAACGGCTCCGAGCTCGGTGGCCTGTACAAGACGATGCCGGTCACGACTGGGCTGTGCATCGTCGGAGCCAGCTCCATTTCCGCCTTTCCCCTCTTCAGCGGATTCGTGAGCAAGTCGATGGTGATGAGCGCGGCCTTGGAGGAAGGCTATGGCTGGGTATGGCTGGCGCTACTGCCGGGTCATGGCGTGGCCGCCGGAGAGCGCGTCACGGGCGAGGCCAGGGCGGGTGGCTCGCCATTCAGCCAGACCGATAAGCTCACTGCCGCGGACGGCGCGGCTAGCGACCAGTTCG
>JBFKNO010000124.1:0-7972 GCA_041629275.1 Nitrospiraceae bacterium | reverse complement strand
GGGGAAACCCGCTGCCCAGAAAGGAGTACCGGGCCCAGTTCTCCCCGCCCTCGACGCTCTCCAGCAGATACGCCGACGGGCCGTGGTCGATTTTCGCGAAGGCTGAGACGGGGGTTTCAAAGTCGGCCAGGATTTCCCGATAGAGCGGGATCAGGTTCCCTTGCGACGCGAGGCTTCGAAACTCATCGAAGGTCAACGAATAGGCAGGGTTGCCCATATGCCGGCCGTGTTACTCATACCCGACGACCAGCTGCTGACCGACCTCAATCAGATCATCCCTAAGACCGTTCCATTCGCGGATCTGGTCCACCTTGACCCCGTAGGTCCTGGACAGCCGGAACAGGGTTTCTCCGGGCATCACCTCATGATAAATCGGCACCCGCCCCTCGGTCGTCAACGTGGGCTCGCCCAGGCCCATCCCGGCGAGCGCGTCGCCCTTGAGCTCAGGCAGCTCTCCCAGCTCCGCTTTCGCCTGCTGCTCCAGCGTCGCGGTCTCGCGGAGCGCCATGACCTCTTCCTGGGAGCGCGCCAGTTGCTCGCGCACCGATTGCAGCTCCGAGGTCATTTCTCGGTTTCTGACTTCCACTTCCGTCAACTGCCGTCTCACTTTCTTCAGCTCGCCATCCAAGTCACCGGTGCGCTTCTCTTCCTGCGCCAGGAGCCGCTGAAAATTGAGGCTTCGAGCTTTCTCCTGCTCGTACTTCTCAGCCATCACGCACCCTGTCAACAGGGCTCCCCCGAAGCACAGGGCTACGAGGCGCAGCACGGTATGGCTCATGTTCATAGGTCTCCCGTCCTTTCTCCGACTCTGGCAGCCGGTCTCGTCTGTTTGACCCGATGAAACCGTGGTCATCGTGCTCGCCAATTTCCCGGCAGAGGCTGCCGGCTCAGCGAGGTTCCCTCGGCATCCCCCCGCAAGGCAGCCGAAACGATGCCGGCCATCTGACTCCGTAGGCGTAGAATAGAGGGAGCGAGACGGAAAGTCAAAGGGAAGCCCCCGCTACGTAGATCTTATTGCTCCCGCACCGGACGCGCCACCATTGTCTTCCGGTCCGGTCAAGGCTATCCTACAGGGGCGCAGCACGGACCGACAGGAGGATTCATGCCCAAATCTCAGCCATCTCCGCCCGACAAGCGCGTCGTCATCGACGGCGTCAGCGTCCGCCTCTCGCACTCCCTCGGCATCCACCAGGACTGGATCGGCGAGCGCGAGGCGCTCGACCAGCTTCTGGCCTGCTGGCTCGTCGTCGACGCCAGGGACCTCCCCCTGTCTCCTCGTATTACCGGCCCTCCGGGTATCGGCAAGACGACCCTGGCCATGTCCGGGGCCCGCGACCGCAAGCAGGACCTGTACATTTTCCAATGCACGGCCGACACCCGCCCGGAAGATCTGCTGATCACGCCCGTCCTCGCCGAGTCAGGGACGATCGCCTACCAGGCCTCCCCTCTGGTGACGGCCGTCCTCACCGGGAGCGTCTGCGTGCTGGACGAAGGCAATCGGATGAACGAAAAGAGCTGGGCCTCCCTGGCCTCCCTGCTCGATCATCGGCGCTGCGTCGAATCGATCGTCGCCGGGATTCAGATCAAGGCTCACCCGGAGTTTCGTTGCTGCGTCACGATGAATGAAGATGCCTCCACCTACGAGGTGCCCGATTACATCCTGTCCCGGCTCCAACCGACCCTCAACCTAGGATTCCCGCGACGCGACGACGAGTTGGCGATTCTGCGCTACCATATCCCTTTTGCGCCGGAGGAGATGCTCGGGTTGACGGTCGACTTCCTGCAAGACGCGCACCAGTTGAACTTGGATTTCTCGGTTCGCGACGGCCTCCATCTCCTTCAATACGCATTGAAGCGTCTGGCCCAGGATCCGGCCCATCCCCTGGCCAGGGACGACGCCTGGCGCGAAGCCCTGGTCAAGGTGCTCGGAGAGGATGCCCTGGACCTCGACGCGCTCGCGAAGCGGCGCAAGCGGGCGCTCGGCGACCAGGACCTGCCCAGGGGTCTGGGCGACTTCTTTTTCGAAAGCGACGATCCGCTGCATCCGGATCGGTGAGTGCAGGGATGTTCACAGCCGCATCTTCGACATGCATTCCTGGCTCTTTCTCAGGCATTCCCGCGCCTCCCTTCCGTCATTCCCGCGGAAGCGGGAATCCAGGCTTTCCACCAAGAAGGCAGGGAAAAGATCGATCCCCGCTAAAAACCTCGGGGATGACGGACACTTTCCAACTTTTGCACGTTTCAACCGGGCACATCTATGTTTGACGCCGTCTTCCAGCTGTCGCCGAGGATTACGATCCTGCCGATCCTGCACGGCAGCGGGGACATGGCGCAGGAGGTGCGGGAGCGCCTGGTCGACGGCCGTTTCGACTGCCTCGCGGTTCCCCTCCCGCCATCCGCCGAGACCGCGCTCGAAGACGCGATCGAGGACCTCCCTCGGATCAGCGTCATCGCCTACCCCGAGCCCGAGCAGGACGGGTCGGCGGTCGTCAATTTCATCCCCGTGGATCCCTGCCAGGCGGTCATCATGGGTATCCGGGTCGCGATGAGCGAGGAGATTCCCCGTGCGTACGTCGACCGAGACGTCATGGTCTTCGAGCCGCTGGGTGTCACCGCGCCGGACCCCTACGCCCTCAAGAAGGTGCCGCTCGCCTCGTATCTGGCAGCCCTGCTGCCGACCCTCCCGTCGTTGCCTCGACCCAGCCAGCGGGACGATCGGATCGCCTGGATGGCCTTTCGCCTGCACGAGCTGGAGCTCGACTTTCGGTCGATCCTGTGCCTGTGCCACGTCGCCGACTGGCCGTGGCTCCGCGACGCCTACCGGGAGCGCCGCCCCTACCCGAAGACGGAGCAGCCCACGGCGGCGCCCAGGAAGCATCCGGTCCGCGCGTCGACGCTGTATTTCACGCTCGGCGAGCTGCCATTCATCACCCAGCTCTACGAGCAGCGCCGGGCGCGCGTGGTCTCGGACCGCCACGTGGCCATCGACGGCATCAAGGAGCTGTTGCTCGAAACCCGAACGCGGTGGAGGACGAGGCGCGAGCAGGACGACGACGCCCTCGCCAACTGGGTCACGCCCCAGTTGCTCCAGGCCTACCTCCAGTACGTCCGCAACCTGGCTTTGATCAGCCGGCGGCTCACGCCGGACCTCTACACCCTGGTCCTTGCGGCCAAGCAGGTGGCGGGAGACGACTTTGCCGTCACCCTGCTGGAGACGGCGAAGAGCTACGTGTTCCAGGACCAAGGGGAGGACGACGGGGACAGGGACGAGGTCGCAGCCGGGATCGGCAAGGTGGAGTTTGGTGACGGCCGGGTCGCCTTGGCGAAGAACCGCCTGCCGGGTGCTCCGCAGGCCTGGCGGACACTGACCCTGAGACCCCATCCGCGCAGGGAGACGAGCAGGCGGTCGGGGCAGCTCTGGAATCCGTTCAGGCAGTGCTCATGGCCCCCGGAGGACGACCGGATCGAGAGCTTCACGGGTCACGTGCGGGAGCAGGCGCGGGCAATCCTCGGCGCGGATCTCGCCCGGGTCGAGAAATTTACGACGTCCTTCAAGGACGGGATCGACCTGAGAGAAAGCCTCCGTCACTGGTACGGTCGTTCCCCCGCGCAGGTCCGCGCCGGGCGTCAGATCGAGATCTACGTCAAGGAGATCCCACCGGCCCGCGGCAACGTCGAGGCGGTCGTCTTTCTATTCGACACCCCGGCGGATCCGGAAGTCTACTCCTGGAAAGCAACCTGGTACGCCGAGCACGCGGAGGAGTCCACGCTCTGCTTTTACGCCACGCCCTTCCAGGACCGGATGGTCGGGCCGGGCATCGCTCAATCCCGGTACGGCGGGGCCTTGTTCCTCTTTCCACCCCGCGCCATTCCGAATGTCTGGGAGGACCCGCGTCTCGCCTCGGCCCGCACCCTCGAGGAAAAGCTGCTGGGCGGGGCCGCCCTGCATTCACGCGAGCCGCACCTGGTGCTCGTGTCGCCCCGGCAGCCCCCGGCCCGTTGGCGGCGCCTGGTGCGCGAGTTTCGCCGGCAGCTCGTCGTCATCCCGTTGAGCCGATTCTCCGGCCAAGTCGTGGATCGTCTCCGGCGCTTTCACGTCCTCAACGGCCATGATGTCCGGAGCTTCGCGGCAAAGTTCATCAGAGAGATGTGAGGGGAAGGGTTGAGTCAGTCAGGTCAGTTGGGTCAGCTGGATTAGTAGGATCTGTTTGCGAACTCCCCCGCCCTCCCAACTGACTGAACTAACCTAACTGACTGAACTGGCTCAACTGATATAACTGTTTGCCATGACGCCGAATCCGAAACCACGAACGACCGACGAGGCACGACGCCGGATAGATGACTTGCGCCGGGAGATCCGTCTGCACGACCATCTCTATTACGTCAGAAACCGCCCGAGGATCTCCGACGCGGAGTACGATCGCCTCTTCCGTGAGCTGGGGGACCTGGAGAGCGCCCACCCTGATCTCGTCACCCCGGACAGCCCGACCCAACGGGTCGGCGCGGCCCCGCTGGACGAGCTGATCAAGGTCCGCCACGAAGGGCCCATGCTGAGCCTGGAGTCCGTGGTCGATCGGGAGGACGTTCGCGCATTCGACGCGCGAATGCGGCGCGAGCTCGAGGTCGAGGCCGTGGAGTACACCGTTGAGCCGAAGTTCGACGGGCTCTCCGTCGAGCTGATCTATGAGCACGGCGTCTTCACCCGCGGGGCGACCCGCGGGGACGGGATCACCGGCGAGGACGTGACGATCAACCTGCGCACGATCCGGGCGCTGCCGCTCCACCTGGAGTCGGAACAGGATCGTCCCGGTCGCCTCGTGGTCAGGGGCGAGGTGTACATGAAGCTGGACGACTTCCAGGCGCTCAACCGCCGGATCACGGAGCGCGGAGACGAGCCCTTCGCCAACCCGCGGAATGCGGCCGCCGGGTCCCTCCGCCAGCTCGACTCACGGATCACCGCCGAACGGCCACTCGTCGTCGTCTGCTACGAGATCATGGGACAGAGCGGGAGCCTCCCGGACACGCACTGGCAGGAGCTCGACTCCCTCGCGAGCTGGGGACTCCCGATTCCCACCCACCGCCGCCTGTGCGGCACGCTGGACGACGTTGTCGCATTTCACGGGGAGATGGAGGCGCAACGGGACGCGCTGCCCTTCGAGATCGACGGCATCGTCGTCAAGGTCAACCGGCGCGCGTGGCAGGCTCAACTGGGGACGCGGTCGCGCAGCCCGCGGTGGGCTCTCGCGTTCAAGTTCACGCCGCGGAAGGAGATCACCCAGGTGCAGGACATCGCGGTCTCCGTCGGTCGGACCGGCACCCTCACGCCCCTGGCCCTGCTGAAGCCGGTCGATGTCGGCGGGGTCACCATCAGCCGCGCCACGCTGCACAACGCGGACGAGGTCGCGCGCAAGGACATTCGGATCGGCGACACGGTCAAGGTGGAGCGCGCGGGGGACGTCATCCCGGCCGTGTCCGCGCGCGTGCCGATTCCGGGCGAGCGGCGGCCCGAGCCGTTCCGGATGCCCGACCGCTGCCCGGTCTGCGGATCGGCGGTGGCGCGGGAGGGGGCCTACTACTACTGCACGGCCCAGGCGGCCTGCCCGGCTCAGCTCAAGGGCGCCATCGAGCACTTTGCCTCGAAGGGCGCGCTCGACATCGAGGGCTTGGGAAAGATGACGGTCGCGCAGCTGGCCGACCGGGGCCTGGTGAAGGAGCTGGCCGACCTCTACGGCCTCACGAAGGCGCAGGTGCTGACGCTCGACGGCTTCGCGGATCGCTCCGCTCAGCTCCTGCTCGACGCGATCGAGCGGAGCAAGGACGTCTCGATCGAGCGCTTCCTGATGGGCTTGGGGATTCGCCAGGTGGGGCAGCATATCGCCCGCGTCCTCGCCCGCCGGTTCGGCACGCTCAACGCGATCATGGCCGCGGACAAGGAGACTTTCGAGCAGGTGCGCGAGATCGGCCCGGAGATCGCCGGCAGCCTCGAATCGTTTTTCCAGGAGCCCCAGAACCGCCGGGCCATCGACCGGCTGTTGCAGGCCGGTCTTCGTGTCCAGGAGACGACCCCGTCGCGGACGGATCGCACACTCGAGGGCAAAACCATCGTCTTTACCGGTGGTCTGAGCCGGTTTACTCGCGACGAGGCGAAGCACGAGGTCGAAGCGCTCGGTGCGCGCGTGACCTCGAGCGTGAGCAAGAAAACGGATTACGTGGTCGTCGGGACGGACCCCGGCTCGAAGGCGGAGGACGCCCGGAAGCTCGGCGTCAAGATGTTATCCGAGGACGAGTTCGCCAAGCTGGTGGGAAAAGGGTAGCGGAACAGGGTCAGGCGATCTTGCTCAAGCTGGCGCGGTCGGGCTCGGAGGGCTGCTTGGCGTCGTCCGGAGACGCGTCATGCTTCTCCTCCTCCTTGAGGATCAACACCGCTTTGATGGACTTGGGGTCGGCCTCGCGCACAACGAGCCGGCAGTTGCTCACCATCAGCTCTTCGCCGGAGGCCGGGATCCGACCGAGCTGATGCTGGATCAACCCGCTGATCGTGTTGGCTTCCTCGCTGAGCTCCACCTTGAGAAACTCGTTGATGCGCCGGACCTCGGTCCGGCCGTGCACGAGGATCTGGTTCTTGCCGATCCGCTTGATCAGCTCCTCGGAAATGTCCGTCTCGTCCATGATCTCGCCGACCACCTCCTCGATCAGGTCCTCGCGGGTGACCAGGCCCATGAATCCCCCGAACTCGTTGACGACGAACGCCATGTGCCGCTGCTCCTGCTGGAAGAGCTTCATGAGGTCGTCGGCGGGCTTGCTGCGCGGAACGAAGAGCGGGGCCCGGACGAGATCCTTGAGCTGCACGTCTTTCTTCCCGCGAGCCAGCTCGGTCAGGGCCGTGTTCTTGTAGAGGATGCCGGTCACGTTGTCCAACGAGTGGTCGAAGACCGGGATCCTCGAGTAGCGGGACTGGAAGAGCTGCTCCTGGGCGTCCCCCAGCTTCAGCGACCCGTCCAGCGCGAAGACGTAGATCCGCGGGGTCATCGCATCCTCGGCGGTGATGTCGTTGAGCTGAAAGACGTTCTTGATCATCTTCACTTCCTCGGACTCGATCGTCCCGGCCTTGCCGCCGGCGTCGAGGATGAACTTCACCTCCTCCTCCGTGGCGAAGGGGACACTCAAGCCACGGCCGCCCGTCAGCTTGAGAATCAGCGGCTCCAGCACGAACAGCACCGGAAAGATCAGCTTTTCCAGCCCGTAGATCGGATAGGCCATGAACTGCACGACCTTGAACGCATGCTTGGCCGCGAAGGTCTTGGGCACGATTTCCGCGAACATGAGGACGACGAAGGTCAGGACCCCCGTGGCCGCCGCCACGGCATGGGGCCCGAACCGCTCGATGGTGACGACCGTGACGAGCGCGGCAGCCGCGAGATTCGCCAGGTTGTTGCCGATCAGGATCGTCGCCAGCAGACGTTGAGGATTCGCCCGCAGCTGGACGCCCAGACGGGCCGCTCTCCCCCCCTCCTCGGCCAGCCCGTGCAGCTTGGCCTCGTTGACCGAGAAGAAAGCGATCTCAACGGCGGAAAAGATCGCAGAAAAGAGCAGGCAGAGAGCAATCGCGGTGATTTCCATAGACCTCGACGTTCAGCTCAGGGTGTTGGGCCAAGAGGCGCACCAGCGATGAGCCGGACTCGCCGGCGAGCGCTCGGGTCGTTTTGGGCAAGCTTCAGGCAAGAACTGGGTTCGGGGACTGCGGGGGGGAAAGGCCTAGCACGATCCCCTGCGGGGAATCGTTTTATACTGCCATCGTCCATGTACGAACAAATTTATAACACAGGGGCCCTGCTTTGGCAACTTATCTCGGTAACCGTTCATCTGACAATCTTTGCATTTTCAATAGGATAGAAATTTTAGCCACGTCACGTATCGTCCCGGATGACCAGGGTCTCCGTCGCCAGCTCTCCTTCCAGCCGGGCCGCCAGCG
>JBFKNO010000123.1:0-8155 GCA_041629275.1 Nitrospiraceae bacterium | reverse complement strand
GCGAGCTCCTTGATGCGGTCATAGAGTTCGGCCGGGAGCGTCGGCATGTCGGGATCGGGAGTCTCCAGTAGCAGTTTCAGGGCCTTGCCGTACTGCTCCGCCGCGGTCTGGGGGTCGTCTCGTTTCTCGTAGACCGCCCCCAGGATCTCCAGCAGCGGGACAGAAGACGGATCGACTTGCAGATACTCCTGAATGAGCGACTCGGCGAGCTGGTGGTCGTCGGCTCGAAGTGCCGCACCGGCCAGGAACTGGTATTCGTTCAACGCGATCGGCAGCTCTCCTTTCCTCAGGTGCAAGCGGGCGAGGAGTTGGCACACCTCCGGGTCGCCGGGCTCACGGCTGAGGAGCTGGGACAGGACGGACTCGGCTCCATCGTATCTCCCCTCGTCCATCTGGCGCACGGCCTCGGCAAGTTGGCCCTCGCGACTGTTGGGATCCACCTGCTTCCCGTCGGCCGGGGGCGCCCCGCTTCTCCCGACGATCGGCCCGGTGTCGGGCTGGCTGAGGAACTGCTCGAGATCGACCTTCTGCCGAGCCGCCAGTTCCTGGGCGTGCTTTTTGATGGTGGCGTTGGAGGGATCAAGCTTGAGGATGCGGCGGAAGACCGCCAGCGACTTATCCGGCTTGCCGTCCTTGAGCAGGAGACGGGCCAGCATCGAATAGTCGGCCACCGCGCTGCTCACCAGCCCGCGCTCGGCGTTGAGGTCGCCGAGGTGCTGGTAAATTTCGAGGCAGCGGGGATCGACCTTGAGAACTTTCTTGAAGGCGGCGATGGCTTTGAGTGTCGCGCCCTCCGCGCGGAAGGCGTCCGCGGCGCGCAGGAACGAGGCGATGGCGTCTTTCGAGGCGTTGCGCTTTAGCTGGAGGTCGCCGATGGAGTTGTGGACGGCCCCGTCGGCCGGTGAGTTGGAAAGCAGCTTCTTCCACTCGGCAATGGCGGCCTCGAATTGGCCTTTCGATGCCAGGGCTTGGGCATTCTGAGCGATGGCACGTCGATCCACTCCCAAAGCTGGTCCTCCAACACAGCACAAAAGCTAGCAGTATCAATGGGTTTTGTCAAGAAAAGCGCGGGAATGCGAATCTCAGAATGGGCCCTCAGGCGGCTCTCGGCAGGGAGTATGAAACAGGGGGGACCCCTTAAAAAAACGGGCCCCGGAAGGGCCCGTTTTATAGGCGGTCCTGGCCAGATTGGAGGGGGGTTACGGGGACGGCGAGGAGGCGGCCATGCGGATGACGTTCGCGGCCTGAGGCCCCTTGGCACCCTGGACGATATCGAACTCGACGCTCTCCCCCTCTTTCAAGGTCTTGAACCCATCGCCTTGCAAGGCGGAATAATGGACGAAGACATCTTCCCCACTCTCGAGCCGTATGAAGCCGAAGCCTTTGCGGTCATTAAACCATTTCACTGTGCCCTTGCTTTTCACGCAGCCCTCCTTTCCTGAACGGCCTGATCCAAATGCACAGGGCGCCGTTCCTGTCGATCCCTATGGGACCCAACACGCAAAAAAAAACCGCAGATGGATGACCCGCCTGCGGTGATGTGGTGAGTTAGGTAGTAAGACCAATCCTCATAAACACAAACCGGCAGCCATGTAACATTAGGGGCCACGCCTTGTCAAGATGTTCTTTTGCCGTCATGCCCCAGAACGATCGAGCGCGCGAAGCGACGTGCGGACACCAGGTTCTGTTTACAACCAGCTGGAATTTCCATATATTGTGATTGCCGGCACAGGTCATGCCGGCTGAGGCTGAGTTGCGTCACATCCTGGATCGCTACATCTTTACCGAGCTGTTCCCGCCTTTCTTCATCAGTCTGGCAGCCCTCTGCTTCGTGATGCTGACCAAGGAGCTCTTGCGGCTCGTCGAGCTCCTGGTCTCACAGGGCGTCGGGCTGTGGGCCACGATGAAGGCCTTTCTGTATTTGCTGCCCTCGTTTCTCGTCCTCACCCTGCCCATCGCGGCCATCATCGCGTCGATCACCGCATTCAGCCGCCTCTCCTACGACAAGGAATTGATCGCGATGCGCGCGGCGGGACTGAGCCTGTTTCGGTTGTCGAAGCCGGTGTTCGTGTTCTCCGTGCTGGTGTTCGGGCTCACCCTGGCGCTGTCGCAATGGGGGCAACCCTGGACAAACATCTCGCTGAAAAAACTGGCCCTGAGCGTCCTGCGGGACCACCTGACCCTGTCTCTGGAAAAAGGCGTGTTCAACGAGCCGGTGACCGGGATGGTGGTCTACGTCGCGGATCACGGAGAAACCGGGAATGACGCGCGCGGGATTTTTATCTCGGACGAGCGGAACGCGGAGGAGCCGCGACTCATCGTCGCCTCGTCGTATCAGGTGATGCAGGATGTCGACGCGGATCAAGTCGCGCTCCGGCTCTACGACGGCACGATTCACAGCAGGCCGAGCGACCTCGCCCAGTATCATCAAATGTCGTTTTCCATCTACGATCTGAAGCTCAGCCTCCAGCCTGAGCTCTCTGCGTCCGTGGAAGAGCGGCCGACACGCGAGCAGCTCGTCGAGCAGCTGAATCACACGAACTGGCAGGACAAGGGTGCGCTGCGCCGCCTGATGGAATCGTACAAGGATTTGGCGTTTCCCATCGCGGCGCTGCTGTTGGGGATGTTGGGCGTGCCGGTTGGAGTCGTGACGAAGCGATCGGGTCGCATGGGCGGCTTTGCGATCGGTGTGATGGTCGTCGTCGTGTACTACATTTTCAACGTGTTGTGCGATTTTTTCGTCACCGCCAGGGTGCTGTCGCCGTTTGCGGGGGCCTGGGCCCCCAACGTCGTCTTCCTCGCCGTGGCGGCGCTCCTCTTCTACCGCGTGAATCGCCGCTGAGGGCTTCTGATGTCGATTCTGACACGGTATATGCTGCAGGAAATCCTCAAGATTTTCTGGCTTTGCCTGGCCGGTCTGATGACCGTGTACCTCGTGGTGGATTTCTTCGAAAAGGTCCGCAAGTTCGTCAAGTACGGCGCGGAGCCGGAGGAAATGGCGCTGTACTTCTTCTACGTGGCTCCGCACGTGGCCTATCAGATCGCGCCCGTCGCCCTGCTCATGGCCACCCTCCTCTCCCTCGGCGGGTTCCTCAAGAACAACGAGCTCACGGCCATGCGGAGCTGTGGGATCAACCTGGGACGGATCGCCCTCCCCTATCTTGGATTCTCGGCCGCGGTGGCCTGGGTGTTGCTGCTGCTCAGTGCCATCGTGGTGCCCACCTCGCTACTCCGTGCCGACTATGTGCGGACGGTGCTGATCGAGAAGAAGATGCCTAGCCAAGCGTTCACATCGGAGCGGACCTGGTTGCAAGCCGGCGACCAGACGCTCCTCAACATCCGGTCTATTGGGCCCGACGGTGCAAAGCTCCAAGGCGTCAGTCTGTATCATCTGGGGTCGCGGTTCGAGCTCTCTCAGTTGACCGAGGCCGAGGACGCGCAATACACGGAACGGGGCTGGGTGCTCCGCAGCGGTGTCCAGCGTACGTTGTTTCCGGATGGCCGATTCGTGACGCGGCGATTCGACGAGCGGCCGCTACGCCTGTCGCACATTCCGGAAGACTTCAGCACCTGGTTGTCGGTCAAGTCCGAGGAGATGACTCTCTCCGAGTTGGGCGCCTACGCCGAGCGACTGAAGCGCGACGGGTACAGCTTCACGCGGTTTCTCACCGATTATCACAGCCGCGTCGCCTTTCCGTTCGTCTGCGTCGTGATGGGGATCGTGGGGTTCTCGCTCACGCTCAGGCAAACGGGCACACGCAGCATCGGCATGGCCATGGGGATCGGGCAGGCGCTCTTGATCGCGTTTCTGTATTGGACCACGCATTCGGTGGCTGTCGCCTTGGGGCGGAGCGGCGTCCTCATGCCGCTGATCGCCGCGTGGTTCGCCAATGCCCTGTTCCTGAGCTTCGGGGGCTACCTCCTCCTGCGCATTCGCTATTAATAACGATGGCTTTTCCGGTTGTTGTGTGCGAGCAGGCGCCCACGATCTTCCCTCTCCCCCGTTTCGGGGGAGAGGGAAAAAGGATAGGACCCTCTTCCCCGGAGGCACAGGGCAAGGCTGAGGGTGGCAGGCCGTTGACGGACGGGGGATTCGACGGGTACAACGCATGCGAGCACGACGGAGGACACCTCGACTGACATGAAACCACGGGCGGTCATCACGGGCCTTGGCATGGTCTCCCCCATCGGAGTCGGGGTCGGCTCCTTTTGGAAGGCCGCCTTGGAGGGGCAGTCTGGCGTGCGTCCGGTCCAGCCCTTCGGTGAGTTTTCCCTCGAGGATTACCGATCACGGGTCGCCGGGCAGGTCGTGGATTTTCACCCCGGGCAGGTCCTCGACCCGGTCCAGGCCGAACGCGTCGATCGCTATGCCCAGTTCGCGCTCGTGGCGGCGCATGAATCCGTCGCGGACGCGGGGTTGCGGGTCGAGGCCGCGCGGGCCCACCGCGTCGGCGTCGTCGTCGGGGCGGGGATGGGCGGGATGGTGATGGGTGAGAACGAGATCACGCGACTGTATCGGAGCCACAAGCCCCACCGGGTGCACCCCAATTTCATCCCCATGATCACGCTCAATTCGGCGTCGGGCGCGGTCGCCATGCACCTCGGGGCCAAGGGCCCGAACCTCACGATCTCCACGGCCTGCTCATCAAGCGCCCACGCCATGGGACAGGCCTTGACCTGCATCCGGAACGGGACGGCGGACGTCGTCATCGTGGTGGGGGCCGATGCCAGCCTGACGCCCCTGGTGTTCGCCGGGTTCTGCTCGTTGCGCGCCTTGTCCACCCGGTTCAACGCGGAGCCCGAACGGGCGTCCCGCCCTTTTGATCGCGACCGGGACGGCTTCGTCATGGGGGAAGGCGCGGCCGCCCTCGTCGTGGAGTCCCTGGCGCATGCCCGGAGGCGCAAGGCGCGGATTTACGCGGAAGTGGCGGGCTACGCGGCCACCAGCGAGGCGTATCACATGGTCATTCCTCGTGAGGACGGCAAGGAGGTGGCCACGACCATGGCCCTGGCGCTGGCGGACGCGAGGATCCGGCCCGCTCAGGTCGACTACATCAACGCACACGCGACCTCCACCCCGATCGGCGACGCCGTCGAGGTAAAGGCGATCCGCCGTCTGTTCAAGGCCCGGGCGAACAGGCTCGCGGTCAATGCGACCAAGTCGCTCGTCGGGCACACGCTGGGCGCGGCGGGCGCGATCGGCTCGGTGGTCTGCGCCCTGACCCTGGAAACCGGGTTGATCCATCCGACGGCGAACTACGACCATCCCGACCCGGACTGCCACTTGCCCGGGATCTCCCGCGTGTTGCAGGAACGCAGGGTCAAGGTCGCTATGCTGAACGCATTCGGGTTTGGGAGCAACAACGCCGCGGTGGTGTTCACCAGCCTTCGCTAAAGCTTTGGCTGGCAGGCCGGCCTTCGCTAAAGCTTCCGCCTTCGCCAAGGCTACGGCGGACAAGCCGGCTGGCAAGCCCGCCGTCGTATTCGCGAACGCGGGCAGGCCCGAGGACGCCCGATCCACCGCTGTCGTTCAAGGAGCCACGCGTCTACGCCATGGGGAGCTCAGCAGACCTCGCGACGAAAATCCGGTCGGAGCTGGCCTCGTATCTCAAGCGGGATATCGGGGGGGTACACCTCGGGCACTCGCTGCGCGACGACCTCGGCCTGGACTCAATGGCGACGATCGAGCTGCTGTATCGGATCGAGGAGGCGTTCGATCTGCAGATTCCCGATGAGGATCTCCCCCAACTGGTCACGGTCGGCAACGTGGTCACCTATGTGGAGCGACGGCTCAAGCCCGCCAGGCCGTCGAAACCCCCCGCCCGTCCGAGCAGGAAAAAGCGAGGCTGATCCGGCATGCCGCTACGGCGCGACGTCCAGCACATCCCGCTCCAGGAGATCGCGCGGTTCGTCGACGGCCGGATCCACGGCGCGGGCGAGACGATCATCACGGGTGTGGCGAGCGTGACCGACGCGGCGCCCGGTGACCTGGCCTTCATTGCCGGCGAGCGCTTCACCGCCGCCGCCCGGTCGTCCGTGGCGGCCGCCTTTCTCGTCACCCAACCGGTCGACGAGATCCGCGCCGCGCAGGTCGTCGTCGACAACCCCGGCTATGCCTTCGCGAGGGTCGTCGAGCGGTTTTTTCTGGCCCCTCACGCTCGCCGCGGCGTCGCCGAGAATCTCGTGCGCGGCTCGGACACGTCCATCGGCCCTGATGCGTCGATTTGGCCGCACGTCACGCTGGGCGATCGTGTGACGGTCGGCGCTCGGGTCACCCTGTATCCGGGCGTCTTCATCGGCGATGACTCCATCCTCGGAGACGACACCCTCCTCTACCCCAATGTGACGGTCCGGGAGGGATCCGTTCTCGGATCACGCGTCATCGTGCACAGCGGGACCGTGATCGGCAGCGACGGGTTCGGCTACGCCCAGCATCGGGGCCGGCACCAGAAGATCCCGCAGGTCGGCGGGGTCGTCATCGAAGATGACGTCGAGCTCGGGGCGAACGTGACGGTCGATCGTGCGACCTTCGGTCAGACCGTGATCAAGCGGGGCACCAAAATCGACAACCTGGTCCAGATCGCGCACAACGTCGTCATCGGCGAGGACAGCATTGTCGTGGCGCAGGTGGGCATCGCGGGAAGCACGACGCTGGGCCGCTACGTCATGGTGGGAGGTCAGGCGGGGATCGCGGATCACGTGCAGATCGGCGATCGCGTGATGATCGCGGCGCGTTCGGGGGTGACGCGCAATCTGGAGGGGAATCAGATCGTGTCCGGTGCGCCGGCGATGCCGCACGAGCAGTTCCTCAGGGCGCAGACCCTCCTGCCCCGACTTCCCGAGCTCCGCCAGCAGGTCCGGACCTTACTGCACCGCGTCGCCGAGCTGGAGTCGGCGCTCCGGGGTTTACAGAATCGGAAGAAACCGAGGGCGAGAAAAAAGTAGCCCGGACCAGCGCTGTCCATAATAATCTTAGCTGGGTAGTCTTTCCTGCATAAATAGCCTGATCGGACGGCCTGATCCTCCCTTGCACGATGACATTGGGTGTGCTGTCCCAGACGTCACCGGCGCAGGGCACCGCGGCCTGGCGTGGCGAAGGCAGCCGGGCGTGCCCCTCGCCCTGGATGGACCCCAACAACCTATTATGGACAAGAGTGAGCCCGGACCATGGCTCAGCGCCGGCCGGCCCTGTGCTCCCGCAACAACCCCCGCCAGAAGAACAGCTTCGCCCAGAAGAATCCCGCCCACGGCATCAAGTAGGCCGGCATGGCGGACAGATGACCCGCGAGGGTGGCGAGCGACGAGGCCCCGACCAGAAACAAGACCCCGATGACATACGCGACCGGCACGAGCGCGCGGCCATGATGCTCGAGCTCGGGCGTCGGCGCGTCCCGCTTGCCACGTCCCTTCTTGCCCTTGCTGTAGACCCGCATCCGGCCGGCGAAGTGCTCGGGGTACGTCTCGAGCAGAAAGCGGTGGTAGCGGGTCTGGCCCCACCCGAGGACCGCGCCGAGCACCAGCAGCACGGAGCTTTGCAGGAACGTCTGCCAGTCATACGTCTCGACGAGAAACTGGTAGCCCAGCGAGAGCATGGCGGACAGCATGAGAATCAGGCCGAGTATGCCGGAGGGGAAGAGGATGTGCGTCTTGACGTAGTCGCGCGCGCGATCCGTTTCCCCCTCGAGGCGCTTGGCTGTGATGATTTTGGGCATGGGCGATGGCGGGGGCGTCTGTCGAGGCCGCCGTATGGTGGCGGATTATAACAAGCTCACGGCGACATTGAAACGAGGTCGGTATGCGAATCGCTGTGCGCGTGATGCGATCTCCCGCTGGCTGCCCTCTCCCCAAGACAGCCCCTCGGCGAACCGTGCCCGCGCCGGTATCGGACGAGCGGCGTGCACCGGGCCGCCCGGGCTCCGGCTCGGCTCCAGCGCGTGTCCGCCACGCTGCTGTAGCTGGCGGCAGGAGGGCTGCGGCACCCCCCATCCCCCACATCAGAATGTGGGGGTTGCCGATCCGGCCACGCCTGAATCCCGCAGCCGTGGCCGGTCGGGCCTCGCACCTCCTGCCGCTTCGCACAGCAGCGGGCGTCCACGCGAATGTCGCCTCACCGGGGGCCCTGCCGCTCCCGAACACCGACTCCGGCTTGTCCTTT